>CBFGJU010000366.1:0-6545 GCA_965649155.1 Caldifarciminota bacterium
GTCCTCGCCCTGGGGGAACTTCTCCTTGTATAGGGTTATCGCGTCCAGTGCCTTCCTGAACCTCTCAGCCTCATAGAAGCTCTGCGCCGCGGCAATGAGAACCTTTGGCGCTTTGGGGTGGTTCGGATTCTTGAGAGCGAATTCAACCCACAGGTCTGCCGCGCCCTCTTTGTTTCCCTCATTCAGCATTTTCGCGGCCTTCGTGAGGGTTGCCTCTGCCGCGACATCAGAGGATTTCGGCTGGTATGTCAGCTGATCCCCTGCCTCGTATATTATGGCCTGCATGCGCTTCTTCGCGTCCGGAACGGTTGAGTGGTCGGGATACTTTGAGACCAGCATGTCGTAGTATGCCATTGCCCCGTTGTAGTCCTTCTGGGCCAGCAGGGCTGATGCGGCCACATACAGGGCAACAGGCTCATCCGCATCCCCTGGGTATGTGTCAAGGTAGCGTTTTGAAAGCTCAAAGGCCTTCAGGTAATCCCCGAGTTCGTAATAAAACCTGCACGAGAGAAGCGTAGCGTTCTTTGCCTTGGGATCTTTGGGGTAGGCGTCCAGGAATTGCGAATACAGGTGCGCCGCACGGAGGGTGTCCCCTTCCTCAAGGGCCTTTGTCGCGGAAGCATATAGCGACAGGGTTGCTATCTCCGGGTTCTTGACCGTGTAGCCTTCTATTGCCTCTGGGTGCGCGGCGGCTATTGCCTTCATGCGGGTGTCCGCGTCCTGCCTGTATTTTCCCTGGGGATTCTCGGCAACATACTGGTCAAAGTAGCGGAAGGCGTCTCGCCAGTGCTCAAGGGAAAGGTGGACTATTCCGAGGAGGTATTTCAGATCCTCGGTTCCAGGCCTTCCCGGATATTGCGTGAGAAGCCTTTCCAGGTATGGCAGTGCTTCAGCGTAGCGTTCCTTTTTTATCAAGCACTCTGCCGCGAGTCCGAGCGCATCCGGGATCCGCGGGTCAGACGGATAATCGCTTATGAATTCCTGGAGAAACGCCAGGGCCTCTGTGTATCTGCCTTCGTTGTAAGCCCGAAGCGCGGGAAAGTATGCCAGGGACGCGGCCAGGCCTGGATGCGCTCGCATGAAAGCGCTGTCGGCTGTTATTTGCGGCCCATACTTTATCAGCAATTGTTCCATCTTGGCTTGCGCTATGCCAATATACTCCGAGTTCGGGTAACGCGAGACAACCTCGTCATATTTTTCCAGCGCGGCCTTGAAGTCGTCCCCGTCCAGGAGAAGGTCTCCCTCAATTACGAGTGCTTTTGGTGCGTCCGGGGAATTCGGGAAATTCTGCCTGAACCAGGCGAGCTTTTCCCTCGCCTTGTCCGGCTGGCCAGCCTGGATGTATATCCCCGCGACATCAAGCGCGGTCTTCGCGGCACGCGGAGACCTCGGATACTTTGTAAGTAGTCTCTCCCATATTGCTACAGCGTCCCCGTATGCCTCCATTGCGAATGCTGATAACCCCTGATAATACATCACATCCGGGACAACATCGTCAAACTCTGGGTAGCCCGTGACCACGGAAGCGAAGCTCCTGTATGCACCCTGAAAATCGCCCGTGTTGAACTGCGCCACCCCTATGCCGTAATAGGCAACCACCAGGAACTTTGGAGAGCCCGTGGCCAGGGTCACAGGCCCGAGCTGGTCTCTCGCATCCTGATACTTTCCGAGATGAAGATAACACCAGCCCAGTCCAGCCTTTACCTGCCTGCGCCTGTCAGCCAGGGATGAGAACTCATACTCGTCCACGAGTGCCCTGAATTCCTCAGCGGCCGACGCGTAATTTCCGGCATAATAGAGACTCTCCGCGCGCCACGCGAACCGCGAGGCCATGAAGTCCATCTTGAACGGTTTTATCGCGTCGGTTATCTTCAGGTCCGCGGCGAGAAGTGCCAGAAGGAGCATGGTAATATTATATTGTTCGCGAGTTGTCGGTTGCCAGTTGTCGGTTTCTAAGATAAATTAGCGAGGAAGTTATAAGGTTTGCTATCTGGCGATCAAGAGAGGTCGCCCCTACCGGGTTTTCCTCAGGTATTGATAAACCGCTATCGCGTCAGCTGGGGTTATTCCGGGGATTCTCAGGGCACAGGCCATGCTCCGCGGCCTCGCGCTCGCGAGTTTCTCCCTCGCCTCTCGTGAGATGCTCTTTATCTTTGAGTAATCAAGGTCTTCCGGAAGGAATTCCCTTTCAGCTTCTCGGACGCGCTTTGCCTCAATCTCTGCCCTCTTGATGTAGCCAGCGTAGAGCGCTTCTATCTCAACCCTCTCGGAGACGCGAGGGGTTGTTGGGGGAGCCAGGCCGAACTTTAATAGGTCCTGATAAGAAACCTGTCGGCTCGCGAGCGCGCTGAATGCCGTTGAACCTTTTGCCAGACGAAGTTTCCGCGCTATTCGCGCAGGAAGTTTGCGCGATCTCAGATGGGCCAAAACAAAATCCAGCTCTGTCTTGTATTCAGCGAAAGATCGCCAGATCCCTTCGGGAACAAGCCCCTTTCTGCGTCCTGTGGGCATCAGCCGTTCGTGCGCGTTGTCCATTCTGAGGAGCAATCGGAACTCGGCTGATGATGTGAAGAGCCGGTATGGCTCATCAACCCCTTTTGCCGTGAGGTCATCAATCATAACCCCTATGTATGCCTCTGTCCTTGAGAGAACCAGGTCCGCGCCCAGCGCGTTAGCCCCCGCGACAAGCCCCTGACCAGCGGCCTCCTCGTAGCCGGATGTGCCGTTTATCTGGCCCGCGAGGAAAAGCCCCTTGATCCTCTTGTGCTCCAGGGTTGGCAGTAAGTCCCGCGGGTCCGAGAAATCGTATTCAACCGCATAGCCAGGCCTTATGATTTCCGCGCGTTCAAGCCCAGGTATTGTTCTGAGCATTTCCAGCTGGACATCCGGCGGCATTGATGTTGAAAACCCATTCAGGTAATACTCGGATGTGTCGGGCCCTTCTGGCTCAAGGATTACCCTGTGAGACTTAACCTGTGGGAAATTGATGACCTTTGCCTCAAAAGAGGGGCAGTATCTCGGGCCCCTGGAGGCTATCCTGCCGTCAAACAGGGGACATTGTTCGCGATTTTCCAGGACCACTTCGGCCGTGCGCTCGTTGGTCCTGGCTATCCAGCAGGGCAGTTCGTCCGCGAGGTCAAGCTCCTCGTTCCGGAAATGAAATCCCCTGGCCGGCCTGTCGCCTTCGTATATCTCAAGCCGCGAGAAATCAACGCTTTGGCCGTTTATCCGAGGGGATGTGCCTGTTTTCATTCTCCCGAGGGAAAGCCCTGCCCTCCTGAGGCTTTCAGACAGGGCCAGGGCCGGTGCCTCGCCCATCCTGCCTGAAGCCTGGGAGACCTGGCCGAAGAATATCCTGCCGCCCAGGAATGTTCCGGTCGCGAGCAGAACTGCACCGGATCTGAGGTTTTTCCCGCTCCTGGTCAGCACGCCCACAACCCTATCTTTTTTCAAAAGAATCTCAACAGCCTCATCCTCAAGAACGAGGATGTTCGGGTCTGATAGAATTTTTTCCTGTATTGCCTCTCGGTATCTCTTTCTGACGCACTGCGCCCTGAGCGCCCGGACAGCGGGGCCGCGACTGCTGTTCAGGATCTTTGTCTGGATGGCAGAGGAGTCCGCGGCGATTCCCATCTCGCCTCCTAGAGCGTCAATCTCAGCGACCAGCTGGGATTTGCCGGGTCCCCCGATTGCTGGGTTACATGACATCTCCCCGAGCTTGTCCCGGTGCAAACTTACGAGCAAAACCCTCCCGCCGAGCCTGGAGGCCGCGAGCGCGGCCTCACAGCCGGAGTGTCCTCCGCCGATCACTATGAGGTCGTATCTCATGGATTCAACGGCCAGCCTTGAAATTATGTTTCAAGGCTGGGCTACGGATCAAATCGGCTGATGACTAAAATTCGCTTTGGTGGCAAGACATGCGCCCTTACCGGACAGGGAGCAGGCACAAGGCCTGGCCCTACCGTTTCTTCGCCTCCTCAAGCAGGGGTGCCAGAGCCCTTTCGGCCGCGGTGTTGAAATCCGGGCCCATGCCCTGGCCCATGTAGAGGACCTCGCCTGTCTCGGAATCAACCAGCTTCACCAGGACTGAACCCCCCGTGAATGATACGATCCCTACGACCTCCGCGCCGGTGAGGGCTCCTATACGTCCAGCCGACGAGGGATCAACAGCGCCCGACACGCCGAATTCCTGTTCCGCAAGGACGCCTTCAACCCGCTCGCGCTCAAGCACTATGAGGTTGCCAACCTTCAGGAGCTGGAGAGAAACCTGGTTGTATGCGGCATCGCTCAGGGAGCCGCCATCGGATACCAGCGCAACCCTGTAGGTTCTCGTGAAGTCATACGAGGGTGATATTGCCCAGTCAGAAGGCTTTGTGGTGGCTATACAGCCAACAACCGCCAGCACTGCAGAGAGTATTGACTTTTTCATAACGCTCTTATTGACCCGAAAAAATGGGGTTTTGTTCCGTGCCAGGTGAGTATCTCATCCGCCAAAGGCATCCTTCGCGTCGTCTATTATCTCATCAACATCAACTACATCCTTGATGCCTTTCTTGAACCTCTCAAACAAACCGCGTTTTGATGAGCTTTCGGGACTATCGCCCGTTGAGCCGTGATCAACAGGACGCTCGGCGCGGCTGGATGCTCCCTTGCTCAGAATGGTTTCGTCGTCCGTGGTGCCCTCGGCCGTGCCGGTTTCGGAGGGGGTTGATTCAAGGCCCTCGCGAAATGTCTTCATGCTTTCTCCGACGAAGGCATCAACCTTCTCCTTTGTCTCAAAACCGGGCATACCGGTTACCGTTGTTCTCAGATATTCCTCCATGAAACCAGCCGCGGCATCGTGGTCTCCGCGCGTCATTGCCTCCTCATGTCGCTTCATGAGCTCGGCCATCCTCTCCTCTCTCATGCCATGCCTCCTTTACCTGAGGATGAACTTGCCGGATACCCCTGGTGCCATGAGAAAATACACGCCTCCCGCCAACCCCACGAGAGAAACCCTGTTTTCACCCTTGGCTATCTCTCGGGAAAGGACTGCCCTGCCCGCCACATCATAGAGAGAGAGCCTGCCGGGCCTCCCGGCGTTCAGGACCAGTGTGTAGCCTGCAAGCCGGAATCCGGGCAGGGGCGCGCCTCCCGCGCCCTCGCGAACCGCGGTCTCTATTGCGGCCTTTATGTTTGGCACTCCCCAACCTATGTCGTTGTTCGGGCTTCCGGCGTTGGACGCTGTCTCCATTAGGATCTGCCTTACCTCCATGTTGGTAAGGGTTGGCCTTGCCTGGATCAGCAATGCCGCGACCCCGGCAACCAGGGGCGTCGCGAGGGATGTCCCGCCGTAGTAGTCGTAATAATTGGTGCTGTATGGGTCAACAGAATATGTCGTGTTGCCCTGCGCGGCGAGCTCGGGCTTTATCCTTCCGTCATAGGTCGGCCCGCGGGACGAAAAATCCGTGACGACCGAGTCCGAGTCAACCGCGGCAACGGATATGCAACTGTCAGCATCCGCAGGGGCAATCAGGGTTCCCGGCATGGGGCCCGAGTTCCCCATCGCAGTAACGCACAGCAGGCCGCGCTCCGCGGCGGAGTCAACCGCGACGGTTGTCACGGCGTGATCGCCGTCCAGATCGGAATAATTGTACCAATCTATGTAGCCAAGAGAGGAAGAGGTCAGGTCGCAACCGAGGCCCTCAAGCCACTCAAGGCCCTGGACATACCAGACCTCCTCTATGGGCTGTTCGTCGCCCACATCCTCGGTCTTCGCGAGGGCAAACTGGGCCCTCGGGGCTATGCCAATGAACTCCCCTGGCCAGAAACCGCCGACCGTCGCGGAGCAGACTGACCCGTGGAAGTCCTGATTCCATGGATCGCCAGGCTGATCCCAGACAACGGTGTCCCCGTTTATGAAGTCCCACCGGGCAATGACCCGCATGCTGTCAAAAGCGTGGTGACGGTCTCCTGGCTGGATGTGAAATCCGGTGTCAAGAAACCCTATGAGGACGCCGGTCCCATCATAACCCTGGTCGTGGGCCCACGGAACCTGCATCATCGCGGCCTGGTCATAGGAGAGACCATATTGGGAAGGATCCCACTTTTGGGGATTTGCGTCCACCACCTTGAAATCAGGATGGGCCATCCTCGCAACCGGCCTTATTTCCCGGACAAATTTCAGGGATTTCACCCTCGCGATGTCAGCATCGTCCATCCAGAATGCGGCCCCGTTCAGCCAGCGGGACGAACCGATGAACGCCAGTCCCATGTCTTCTATCCGAGAGATGTAGGCCTGATAAACCGGCAGATCGCCAAATCCGACCGTGAAGTTGTGTTTGATGCGCCTTGCCTGCGCCTTTTCGGAAAGCGAGGCCCATGCCTGGTCGTAGTCAGCAGGGCCCACGGGCCCCTTGTCCGTGAAGAAAACCCAATATGGATTCAGAGCTACAAAGAGAATAACGCTCATTGACAAAGCTTAAAGCTCTGAATGGGCCGTTTCCAAGTAGATCCGGCAATGAAATTGTATTTCCTCGCAAGATTAAGCTACTAGTAATACGCGA
>CBFGJU010000367.1:0-6399 GCA_965649155.1 Caldifarciminota bacterium
CGGCACCCTGCCAAGCCTAACCAACTGATTTATCGTCGGCATAAAAATTCCCTTCTCGCTAGGAGGCAAATTATAAGCCATGGCAAGGGGGGGGATCAAGAACTATGTTTTGCTTCCCCCAATCTTACCCAAGTGGACCGCGCTCAGTCTTCTCCCAGGAACATTGCTGGCCTTATGAATGTCCGCATGGATGGGCCGGGATCGCTCACGCTGAGCGCGCAATCCACCAGGCCATAGGGGAAAATGGTGGTGGGCGAGATACCCTCCATCCCGTTTCCTTCATCGGTTCGGTTGCCATCTCTGTCCAGGATGAAAACCAGGGTGTAGGCTCTTTCGGTTTCAAAATCCCAGGTGTAGCCAGTAACCGCAAGGCCGCCACCGCGCGCAAGAGCTATTGAACAAGCGTATTCCCGGCCGGTTCCCCTGAAGCTCCTTGCCCACGCGAGTTCGCCCGATGGATCAAGTTTGAAGACCAGGAGGCCGTGGCTACCGGAGTCCCCCGTGATCCCCGCAATTGCAAGTCCGTCGTCCGGAGTCTGGACTATGGCGCAGGCCTGGATGTTCCATGTTCCTCGGATCGTCCTGGCCCAGAGGAGCTCGCCGGTCGGGCCAAGCCTCATGACCAGGATCTCGGTGCGGCCAGCTTCCAGGCTCCAGGCATAACCGGCAATTGCCAGGCCCGCATCCGAGGTCCGGGCCACCACGCATATCTCGCCAAAATAACCAGGGACATCAATCTCCGCAGGGATTCCCTGGCCAACCAGGGCAACAAGCGCTGTTGATAGTGCCATCATTGTCTCATCTCCTTTTTGAATTTGGTTATCCGGCCCTGAGTTAAACGAAAGGGCCTGGAAGATCAAGGGCTTTTCCAGGACGATTTTTCGCGCGACGCAAAAACACCCATCGCGCTTAAACCCAGCCCTTTTCTCTATCCTAAAAAGGCCGCAAACGGGCCACCGAAACAAAAACGGGATCCGAAGGTCTTACAAACCCAGCTCCCTCAGGAAATCCCTGTCCTTTCGCCAGCCAGGCCTCACTTTCACCCGGAGATCAAGGAAAACCTTCCGTCCCAACAGATACTCCAGCTCCTCCCTCGCGAGCGTTCCTATTTCCTTTATTGTTCTTCCGCCCTTTCCCAGGACTATTGGCTTCTGGCTCTCGCGCTCAACATATATGATGGCCGATATGCGAGCCATCCCTTCGCTCTCTTTGAAATCCTCTATTTCAACCGCGGAAGAGTATGGCAGTTCTTCCCTCAACCTGAGAAATATCTTCTCCCGGATTATCTCCCCGGCGAAGAAACGCATGTCCCTGTCAGAGACCTGGTCATCAGGGTAAAGAGGCTCGCCATCGGGCAGGTATCCGAGAAGCTCGCGCACGAGAACATCAATGCCATCTCCCCTTTCAGCTGAGACCGGAATTATCTCCCTGAAATCCATTAGCCTTGAGTATTCGTCAATCAGGGGAAGGAGGGTATCCTTTGCAACGGTGTCTATCTTGTTTATGGCAAGGAGCACCGGCTTTTTCAGTCTCTTCAATCTCTCAATTATCAGGAGATCGCGGCCGTCTGGCCTGCCTGGCTCGGTCATCATCAGAACCACATCCGCCTGATCGACGGTTGACCAGGACTCCCTGTCCATTGCCCTGTGCAGGAGGTTTATCTTTCGCTCAAGGACCCCGGGCGTATCCAGGAACCCAATCTGGAAACCCTGGCCCGTGAGTATGCCGAGTATCCTCTGTCTGGTGGTCTGGGGCCTGGGCGAGACAGCGCCGAGCTTCGTGCCAACCAGACGGTTTATCAGGGTTGTCTTTCCAACATTCGGCTTGCCTATGACAGCAACGAATCCGACCTTCACGGGGAAATTATAAGGTGAAGGAGGACAGCGAGGCTTGTTATAATTTGATCGTGAAAAAGGACATACTTATCTCAAATGTCTCGTCTGGGTTGGAAATTTTAACCGCTCTTTCGGGAATTGTCCTGGTCATTTACCTCGTGTTCGCCTCGGACTCGCGCATCATCCTGAAAAACGCGCTTGATTTCGGCTTCAGGTATCAACCACTGGGCATATTGTTCTTCATCATCCTTCTTTGCTGGTTCTTCATCCTCGCTTCGGCCGCCCTTTTCCCTTTCGCGGTTCGGTCAGATGCCAGGAAGACCTATGGCATCAGACACCTCTATTCCATGGCCGCGATGGGCCTCGGGCCCTGGATTGATGTTCTCGTGATATCCCTGAAGGATGGCTTCAGCGCTGTCAACATTGACAGGGTCGGGGTTCTTTACCTCGGAACGGGAACGATCGCCATGATGCTGGCCGCGCTTTCAGGCAGAGCCATTTCAACAAAGGGGGCTTTAATCATAGCCTCTGTCGCCCTTTCTGGCTTCGCTGTGTTCTACGCTGGATTGTGGGTGGTAGGCGGAATGGGGAGCCTCATCAATATATTGGTTTGGCACGGTATCATGCTGTATTCGGGGTTTTCGGCGTTCAGGGAATGGCTCTGGTTCATCCGTGAGAAACGAACCTAATCCTTGCCTGATGCGCTCGCGATCCTCTTTCTCAGTCTGTTGTAATACTGCCTGTATTCCTCAACATACTGATCGTCAATTATCTCCGGCAAAATATCGTCCCTGGCCAGTTCGCGCGCCCGACAGAAAAGCTCCTTTTTCTCCTCCGGATCTGTGGCCGACTCTGCCCTCCTGACGAGGGCCTCTATCTCGTCCAGGTCAGTCCAGACATCCTCTATCTGGTAAAAATCATGACGCTTGGTGAGCAGATCAGGCCTGCCAATGTTTTTTCTTATGGCATAGATTACCGAATAAAGCCCATCCCTTGACTTCTCGTCATATCTTCTCCTCGGCCAGAGAAGGTAGAAAAGGTGATCCTGCGGTAGCCTGTGCTTTGGCGTAAGTAGAAGATAAATCAGGGCCTTTATCGCTTTTTTTCTGCGCCATTCACGGAAAGCTATTTCTCTCCCGTCAACCAGGACCCTCATGTCTCCAACGAGATAAGCCCTGATGCCCCCCCTGTCGGTTTTGCGGGAATCCCTTGTTAGCATGGGATATATGTCAGCAAGGAATCCTCCCAGCAGGGGATCTTTTCTGAAACCTGCATATGAGTGGACAAGGGGAGCGAGAAAACGAAGGGCCTTGACAAAAACGGGACTTTCGGAATTCCAGGCCAGGTAAGCCGCCAGAAGGCCAGAGTTGAAGGCCTCCAGAGGATGATAGGCCTTGCCGTATCCCTCCGCGACCTCAAGGAGCAGGGATGCAGTCTCGGAATCATTATTTGTCACGAGCGCGGATACAGCAAGGGCCGCGGCTCGCTCGCCCCACGAACCCCCGGCCGCGAGTCTGGTGCAGGCTCTGGTTAGCGCGCGCGGCGGGGGAGTTGATCCGGCTAGCCTGCATATCTCAAGGGCCTTGGCACACGGAAACGCCGCATAAGCGGCCCCGAGGCTCATAAACCCCTCCGCCGACTGCTGGAAACAGGTCAGAGCATCATCCAGACGCCCAAGAAGTCTCATGGCAAGGCCTCTTATCTCAAGCGAACCAAAGTAGTAGAACCTTTTGTCAGGTGAATGCTCCAACGAATCAAGCATCCTTATAACCCTATCCGGTTCTCCCCTTATGACCTCAAGGAGGGCCAAGAGGTAGTGGGCAAAGTAATCATCAAGAAGGATACCCTTCTTCAGGGCTTCCTTTATTTCTCTGTAAAGGGGTTCGTATTCTCCCCTGCAAAACTTGATGTGAAAGAGGTTCATCCTCGCCCGGAAAGCGCCCTCTCTGTCCCCCGTGGCCTCGCTCATTTCCAGGTCCCTGAGAAAATAGTTCTCTGAGGCCTCTATCTCGCCCATCATTGAGTATGCTGTGCCGAGCGCGTTGAACAGGAGCCCGGCCAGCTCTGGCCTGCCTGCCACCGCGGAAAGAAGCCTCCTGCCTTTTCTCACGGCCTCCGGAGACCTGAAACGAAAGGCCATGATGGAAACCTCAAGAACATCAGCGCTGAGAGGATCGGATGACCTCAACTTTTTCATGTAATCAGCGAGCTCAGGGGTTCTCCCGGACCGAAAAAGCTCCATGCCGTGAGCTATCTCATCGCGCGCGCCCATAGATAAGATTATATCGCGTCCGCGGCCGTCTGTTCAAGATGTGTCAGATCTGAGCCTTGCCCAAAACCCCCTCTGATCTGCAGGAAAAGGCCAGCCCGAAGCAGTGTCCGTAGCCTGGCTCGCGCAGGCCGCGCTCTGTCTCTCGCGGAATGAATTCTTGAAACCGGCTCCTGCGCAAGGCCCTTTCTATGCGGGACTTCCCGGTCCCGCAGGAAGGCTAAGTCGGGTCAGAAAGAATAGTTCGGAGGTATAGGGAGGAGCTTGTCAGCCGCGCCTCCTCCACCAACGCCAGGCCCGGCCTCTTGCCTTGTGGGTCTGGCCGCAGAGGCTTTCGGGCTCTTCGTCGGTTTCAGGGTCAGGAGCGTTTAAGGGAATGCCATCCGCGGCCTCCACCATTATCCGCGAAGCGGCCCCGCGGCCGACAGAGCACCTTGCGCCCGTTGGAATTATCTCAATGTAAACCGGCCCTCCCCAGGGGCCTCCGGCAAGAACTTTGACCCTTACTCCCCTGAACAGCCCCATCTCCGCGAGGCGTCTCATGAGGCCCCATCCGCCGCGGATCTCCTCCACAACGCATTCCTGGCCGGGTCTAACATCAGATAGCCTCTTCATTTTTGATTTTGAGTTTCAATAAAATTATACAGCGAGACGCTGGCCAGGATCAACCCGCGATCCATGCAGAAAGAAGCCAGATGGCTCTTACCAGCAGGGCCACACAGGTGGCGACAGATAGGCTGAGCCCGGCCGCTCCGAGCGCGACCTTCCAGCCCAGCTCGCGCCAGGTTACCGCGACTGTCGCGAGGCAGGGGACATAGAATACAGCGAAGACCGTGTAGGTCATCATCTGAATGGGCGAGAGCGCGGCATTCATGGCCGCCGGAGAAACCGAGAGCGCCTGCGCGGCCATGAGCAGGGCGAGTTCCTTCTTGAAAAACCCAAAAACCAGGGGCGCGCCAAGCTCTCTAGGAAGTCCAAGGAGGCCAGATGTAAAAAGGGATAGAGCGGTATTCATGTAGGCCGATATGTTCCAGTAATTCAGGAGTCCCAGGAGACAGGAACCCGCAAGGAGCAGAGGCATTGCCATTGCAAGGAATTCGCGGATCTGGAGCCAGACCTTGAACCAGAGCGACCGCAGGGTGGGCAACCTGTATGGAGGTATCTCCATTACCATGCCCCAGGACTCCTCCCTTCTGAGCCTGGAAAGCACGGCTCCGACCAGCGCTACGACAAGGATGTTCAAACCATAGATCGCCAGTGCCCACAACCCTCCCATAAAGTAGCCGACCAGGCCGAGTATGATGACAGTTCTCGCGCCGCAGGGTATCATGGGAGCGAGGATGCCGGTGAGAACGCGATCCCGCCGGCTTTCCATTATCCTTACCGCGGCCACGGCCGGCACGGAACAGCCGTAGCCAAGGATGAACGGGATCACTGCCTTGCCATGCAATCCGATCCTGTGCATCAGTCCGTCAACGAGGTGCGCTACCCTGGGCAAATATCCGATGTCTTCCATTATTGCGGTGAGAAATATGAGTGGTAAAAAGAAGGGAATGACTATACCCACTGCGCCCAGGAGACCCTCCAGGATCCCTCCCGCCATTGCTCCTATCATGGTGCCGGCCAATGGGGCGACCAGGCGCGAGAAAAGGGACTCCATGGGGCCAACGATCAGTCCCTCCAGCCACCTGCCCAGGTAAAATATGGCCCAGAAGAAGAGACCGAAAACCAGGAGGGCAGTGAGAAGGCCCAGCCAGGGATGCATGATGACGCGGTCAACCCGCGATGAGACCGACGGCCTCTCAGAGAGACAGGACACGGCGGACTCAGCGGTCTTCATGGCCAGGTGGTGGCGCTCAGCGGCTATTATCTCCCAGGAAGGAAGGCCGCGGGCGCGCTCCAGCTCCGAGGCTACTTCCCTGGCCCTGTCAACCGAAACCCCCCAATCCCCAGCGACGCCCTCAATCGCCTTTATGGCCTTGAACCTGCTTCCGGTTTCCGCGACGAGTGCCTTTATGGCGGATTCCACATCCCTTGAGTATTCCGGAGTGCGGGGAACACGGGCTTCCTGTGCCGCGGAAACGGCTTCCCGGATGGCCTCGGAAATCCCTTTGCCGTGTAGGGCAGAACAGGGGATCACCCTGGCGCCCGTGGCCGCGGAGAGCACATCAGCATCAATCTGAATACCCTTCCTGTGGAGCTGGTCGCACAGGTTCAGGACAAGCACCATTGGCAATCCCAACTCCATGGCTTCAAGGGCCAGCTCAAGCCCACGGGCGAGCGCTGTCGCATCCA
>CBFGJU010000368.1:0-6328 GCA_965649155.1 Caldifarciminota bacterium
CTACGAGACCCCCCGTTTCAGGGAGATAGCCTTTCTGCTTTGGCCTTTGCTTTTTCTCAAGCTCGCGACCGAAAAGGCCACCCTGCGGGCGCTGAGATCGGTAAACCCATCCGAGATAATGGAAATAGGTGGTGGTTGGGGAAAGTTTGCCAGGCAGGTTGCATTGCTCTTGCCACAGGCCCGAATCATATCCGTGGATTCCGAACCAGCCATGACCCGCGTCGCGTCCAGGCACAACAGGATGAGAAACCTGCGCTTTGTTTCCGGGGACTTTTATAGCCTTGAGCGAGGCGCGGAATGTGTCCTTCTGTCCGGGCTTTTCGTCCTCCTCTGGCCCAGACAGGACGCGATGGCCCAGCTCCGGAAACTCACCGGCAGGGCCGCGGTCGTGACCCTCACGGGATCAACATGGTTCACCAGGACTTTGAAGTTGTTTCACCGGTTGACCACCGGTCTTGAGATTCATACCATAGAGCCGGAGGAGTTCCGCGAGCTCGCGGAATCCAACGGGTTTTCATGCCAGATAATCCCCGTCCACGGGTTTGAGAGGAGTTATGTGGGGCTACTCAGAAAGGATGATTCCTGAGTCGCCATACCTGAATGTTTCAGGAAGCAGTTCCTCTATTCGGTAGCCGCGGCCATCGTTGAGATAAACAACGAGGCCCGGCGCGTATTCGGCCAACAATTGCCTGCAAGCGCCGCAAGGGGTTATTCCTTTCCTTTCAATCCAATTCTCGCCCAACTTCTCAAACGCGGTTATCGCAATGGCTTTGAATTTCCTCTCGCCTGACATCAGGGCCCTGAACAGCGCGACCCGCTCCGCGCAGACCGTGAGGCCATAGGAGGCAGATTCAACATTAGCGCCGAGGTAGATCTCGCCGGACTCTGCCACAAGCGCGGCGCCAACTTTCAGTTTAGAATCCGGCAGGATGCAGGCCAGCTCACTGGCTTGCCTGGCCCTCTTCAATAGCTCCCTTTCCAAGCCGAAGAACCTCTATCCTGACTTTCGCGAGGCCTTTCTGGTCAAGGCCTATCTCCTGGGCCGCGCCCAGCGAGAGGTCAATTATCCTTCCTTCCACGAAAGGCCCCCTGTCGTTTATGACAACGATGGTGTTTTTGCCTGTCTTCAGGTCAATCACCCGGACTACCGAGCCAAAGGGCAAGGTCCTGTGCGCCGCGGTCTTGCCATACATGTCATAGACCTGGCCGGACGCGGTTTTCCTGCCGTGGAACTTTGGGCCATACCATGATGCTATCCCTACCTCTGATAGAAGGACAGCAGGCTCCAGGTTCATTGTCCTTGAGGTGTAAGGGATACATGAGGACAGAAGAACCACAAGGAGGCCGAGGAGTGCACCCCGCGATAGGCCCAGGCGGGCTTTATACAGCATATATAACAAATAGTGGCGGCGCAGGGACTCGAACCCCGGACACGGGGATTATGATTCCCCTGCTCTTCCAGCTGAGCTACGCCGCCGGACCGAAAATTATAAAGGCCGCGGTCGGGCCGCGGCAAGCATCACGGGCGCAATTTTCGTGCAAAATGGCCTCTGGGTTTGAAAACGGAGCCTTGGCGGGAATATAATCTTAGCTATGATCCTGGTTGACAAAAACCTGGTTCACAAGGCAAAAACAAAGATAATCCTTTTCGTGATTGACGGTCTGGGAGGTATCCCCAGGCCAGAGGATGGCAAGACCGAGCTTGAGGCCGCGAACACCCCTAACCTTGACGCTCTGGCGAAAAAGAGCGTCCTGGGCCTCATCAATCCTGTTGCGCCCGGAGTATCCCCTGGCTCCGGGCCTGGCCACCTTTCCATTTTCGGCTATGACCCGCTCCTGCATGATGTTGGCCGGGGTGTGCTTGAGGCCCTGGGCGTCGGCATGAAGCTTACGGAGTCCGATGTCGCGGCAAGGGGAAACTTTGCCACCCTGGACGCGAATGGCCTGATAGTTGACCGGAGGGCCGGAAGGCCAAAGGATCAGGACGCCGCAAGGGTGGTTGAGCTCCTTAAAAAAGAAATAAAGGAGATAGAGGGGGTTCAGGTTCTCCTCAAGCATGTCAAGGGCCACAGGTTCGTGGTTGTGTTCCGCGGAGAAAACCTCTCTGGCCGCGTTCTTGAGACCGACCCCCAGCAGGAGGGTGTCTCGCCCCTTTTCCCGGTGCCAGAAAAGCGCGAGGCCGAGCACACCGCCAGAGTGATATGGCAGTTCATCCAGAAGGCCCACTACGCGCTCCTGAACGAGCAGAAGATGAACTGCATACTCCTGCGCGGGTTCTCAAAACTCCCATACCTCCAGCCCTTTGCCGAACGCTACAAGATGGACGGGGTGGGTATAGCGGCTTATCCAATGTATAAGGGCGTCGCGAGGGTCATAGGTTTGGAGATCATCGGCGAACCGAAGAACTTTGAGGAAGAGGTCAGGATACTTGAGGACAGCTGGGCCGATCACGAGTTCTTCTTTATCCACTACAAGGATACGGATGAGGCCGGGGAGGACGGGGATTTTGACAGAAAGGTCGCGAAGCTGGAGGAAGCAGACAGCTATATTCCGAGACTGCTGGCCCTGAAACCCGATGTCCTGGTAGTCACGGGAGACCATTCAACGCCAGCCCTTATGGCGAAACACTCCTGGCACCCTGTCCCCTTCATGATCTACGGCCCCTATGCTGGTCCGGACGACTGCACCGAGTTCACCGAACGCCAGGCAAAGCACGGGTATTACGGGCGCATAAGGGCAACAGACCTGATGTCCCTTATACTCGCAAACGCTGGCAGGGCAAAGAAGTTCGGGGCTTGAGGCCGCGCTTTCCGCGAACCCTACTTCCCCGCCTCCATCCAGTTCTTTCCTACTGATGTCTCAACAACCACGGGCACCGAGAGGGGCACGGTGTCTTCCATTATGCTTTTTATCCTCTCGCAAACCTCATGCGCGTTCTCCTCAGCCACCTCGTAAATGAGCTCGTCGTGAATCTGGAGGAGGGGTTTTGCCGGGATGCCGGCCTCGTCTATCTCAACCATGGCCTTTTTGATTATGTCCGCGGCGCCACCCTGGAATGGGCCGTTTATCGCGGCCCGGCGAGCCGCATCGCGCTCCTGCCGGTTCTCGCTTCTTATTCCCGGAACATACCTGCGCCTTCCCAGGAGCGTAGTGACATAGCCTTTAGCCTCTGCCTCTGCAATGAGGGTCTCCATCCACTCCCTGACCTTGGGAAAGCTCGCGAAATAGGCCTCAATTATGGACTTAGCCTGGTCATCGGGGATGCCCAGTCTGGCCGCGAGGCCATATGGGCTCATGCCGTAGGCTATCCCGAAGTTGACCATTTTCGCTATCCGCCTGTCCTCCTGGGTCACGGATTCAAGGGGTTTTCCCAGGACAGCGGAAGCGGTCGCGGAGTGAACATCAATGCCCTCCTTGAAGGCCCTGCAGAGTCCGGGGTCGCCGGTTATGTGGGCTATTATCCTTAGCTCTATCTGGGAGTAGTCCGCGTCAATCAGCAGACAGCCGTCGTCCGCGACGAAGGCCCGCCTTATCTTCTTGCCTATCTCGGTTCTTATGGGGATGTTCTGTAGGTTGGGATCAGAGCATGAGACGCGGCCTGTTGATGTTCCGGTTTGGTGGAATGTTGGGTGAACCCTGCCCGTTTTCGGGTCAACCAGCTCAAGGAGGGACTGGGTGTAGGTGCTTCTGAGCTTGAAGAGCTCCCGGTATTCAAGGATCTTTCCCGGCAGGGGATGCTCCTTTGAAAGGGCCTCAAGCACGGATTGATCGGTTGAAAGCCCGGTCTTCGTCTTTTTTGTGGGCGCGAGCCTGAGTATGTCAAACAGCACATGCGAGAGCTGCTTCGGCGAGTTCAGGTTGAACTTTACCCCGGCCAGGTCGTATATCTCCCTCTCAAGGCCCTCTATGCTCCCAGCAAGCTCCCGGTCAAAATCCCTCAGATATGCAGTGTCAACCCTTATGCCCGCGTGCTCCATCCTGGCGAGAACCCTCGTAAGGGGCAGTTCTACTTCCGTAAAGAGTTCCCAGAGGCCCTCGTCCATCAATCTTCTCATAACACCATCCTTGACCCGGAGAACGAGGTCAACCTCCTGCGCGTGCATTTCCCTCTGATCCCTGGAGGGCAGGAGGCCCAGGTATCTCGGAGCGAGGTGTTCTATTCCCTCCTTGTAGCGGCCGGTCTCCGACTGCGCGCTTGGGTCCAGGAGGTAATCCGCCACAACCAGGTCAAAGACCAGTCCAGCGAGTTCCAGTCCCTTCTCCAGGCAGGCCCTGTGGAGCTCTTTTGAATGAAACGCGTATTTCTCTCCCCTGCCGGAGAGGGCGGGCCCCGCTTCTTCTATGGAACACCTGAATATCTTTCCAGGCTCTCTTGCCCAAAAGAGCTCCGAATGCCCGGATAGGGCGAAACTCCCCTCCGGCTTTCCCCCCGACACTTCCAGGGGATAAACATCCGAATACGGGGACGAGAATTCCTTTATCAGGGTGTGAAATTCCATCTCCCTGAACACGGGGAAAAGCCTGGAGCGATCCGGCGGCCTCACCGCGAGCTCAGATGGCTCCGGCAGGTCAGGCACTTCAACAAGCCTGACCAGCTCAAGGCTCATCTCAGCGTCCTGCCGGCCCTCGGCAAGCGCCTTTGCGTATTTGCCGGCGATCTCATCAAGGTGGTCGTATATCCCCTTAAGTGAGCCGTATTTGCTCAACAGCTCGCACGCGCCCCTCTCACCAACGCCCTTGACCCCTGGAACGCCGTCTATGCTGTCCCCGACAAGGGCCAGGTAATCCGGAACCCTCTCCGGGGGAACCCCGAACTTCTCCTTCACCTCCTCAGGCGTGTAGAGCTTTTCAAACTGGGGCCGGGTGTCCAGAACGGCAATCCTGTCCCCGACCAGTTGCAGGAGGTCCTTGTCCGATGTGAGTATTATCACTTCCCAGCCTTCTTCGGAGGCTTTTTTCGCCAGGGTGTATAACACATCGTCAGCCTCGTATCCGTCCCTGACAATTACAGCAAGACCAAGGGCCTCCGAGACATCTTTTATGTATGGCAACTGCGCGGATAGGTCATCCGGCATCTTGGGTCGCTCGGCCTTGTATGCCTCAAAGACCTGGTGCCTGAATGTGGGCTTTTTTGAATCAAAGACAACAGCCCCGTGAGTGGGCTTCGTATCCCTCAGGGTCTTCAGGAGGGAGTTCAGGAAAAGGTAAATACCGGATGTGTTGAACCCCCTTGAGTTCCTGAGAGGGTTCTTTATCAGCGCAAAGTATCCCCTGTATGCCAGGGACGAGCCGTCAACCAGGAGGAGTTTCTTCATTCCGGAATTATAACGCGGCTACTAGGCGCGGATCAGCCTTTCCCCGGCCTTCAGGGGCCAGAGAGCCAAACTCGCCGGATAATCTCTACCTGGCCTTCACCACCCTGATCATTCCTCCCTCGGTCTCCACGAAATATACTCCAGGATCAAGGCTCTTGCCAAAGGTTTTATCCATGGTTGAGAGAAGTAGCCTGCCGCCGGAGTCATAGATCAGATATGGACCTTTCGCTCCGGAGATGGTGATCTCGGTCCTGAACGGGTTGGGCGCGGCCGAGAGTGTCTGACCTGGTTTTCCGGCCTCCTCGCCCCCAAGCGGCGGAATGGGCAGTTTATACACGAGCATGTTCTCGTTGCTTCCACCGGCCCGGGTTCCGCCAGCGGATATGATGTAGAGGCCGGTGTTGTCCCAGTCGCAATCCTCTGCCCAGTCATCGTATCCGCCGCTGTGGTCTATCAGGGTGTCCCAGACAAGACTGCCTCCCCAGGTGTATTTCCTGATCCAGAACTCCGCGTCCTGGCCGTTCTCGTGGTAGAGGCCGGAGACCAGAACGGTATCTCCGGGCCCTATTTTCACGCCGTAGAGACCAAGCCTGGTTGTCCCTGAAGAAAGGCCTATCTGCCACACCTGTGAGAATGCGCTTGTATATCTGTAGATATAGGAGCTCTTTGGGCTTGTCTCGGCCCGCACGACGAAAACGAGGTCCCCTCCGGGGTGAACATCAAAATCCTCAACTATCTCCTGCTCACCCGTGGGATTGATCTCAACGCGCCTGAGCTCCGCGCCGGTCGTCCTGGAAAACTCAACGAGCATGGCCTTGTAGTTCACAACAGGATAATCTGTCCTGTAGCCCCCCACAACGGGATTCCCTGAGTTATTGACGCAAACCGCATAGCCCCAGGCATTGGCCCCGAAAAGGCCCCGGCCGTTCCAGAACACCGACCTGATGAATGTCCCGTTGGTGTCAAGGTAAAGAAGGGCAACCCGGGCGGTGTCCCCCAAGGTATCATCCTCC
>CBFGJU010000369.1:0-6293 GCA_965649155.1 Caldifarciminota bacterium
GGAGAACCGCTATGTCATAGTAAGTCTGGGGATTGTAGGGGTCCTTTGTGAGGGCCTGCTCCTTCTCCTTTATCTCGTCCGGAGGGGGTTTTGTTTCCCCGGTCTGGGTTCCGGAAGACTTGTCCTTGCCGGTCTTGCCCGTGTTTTGCTCCTGGCCGGAGTTTTGCTTGCCGGTCTTGCCCTTGTCCGAGCCGGAAGACTGCTGTCCGGTTTGGCCCTTGTCTGACTGGCCTGATTTCCCCTGGCCGGATGAGCCGGATGCCTGGCCCTGGTTTATGGCCTGCGCCTGGGCCCTGGCATACGCGGACAGCGCGCTGGGGTTCTCCGGATCAAGCTTGAGGACACGGTCGTAATACTTCACGGCGGAATCCCCTAAACCCATCTCCGCATAGCAAGACGCCAGATTGAGGAACGGGTCTATGTATAGCGAGTCAATCCTTATCGCATCCCGAAAAGCCTTTATCGCCCTGGTCGTGTCCCCCAGGAGGGTGTATGCTACCCCCATGTTGTTGTATGCCTCCTTGAAGCTGGGGTAGAGCTTTATGGCCTCAAGGTAAAGATCCACGGCCTCCTCGTATTTCCCCTGCGCGACCATGGAGTTTGCTTTCTGAAAGAGCTCGTAGTCCTTTCCCCCGCCGTAAATGAGCTCCATGGTCTGGGAGAGGAGAACGAGTAAAACGCTATGCACCCTGCTCCTTTGGTTTCCCAACGGTTTGGGGGACCCACTTGATGTTCATGTCCTTCGCGGCCTTGACCTCGTCCAGCCTGCGCACCGGCGTGCTGGTTGGTGCCTTCTTCAGGAGCTCGGGGTTCTCCCTTGCTTCAAGGGCTATCTGTTTCATTGCCGCGATGAACCCATCAAGGGTCTCCTTGCTCTCGTTCTCGGTGGGTTCTATCATCAGGGCCTCGTGGATTATCAGGGGGAAGTAAATAGTTGGAGCGTGGAAGCCCAGATCAAGCAATCTCTTCGCCACATCAAGGGTCTTTATGCCGTAGTCCCTGAGGAGATTGGTTGCCGCGAAGACAACCTCGTGCGTGCAGACGCCCGGGTAATGCAGGTCATAGACGCCCTGGAGTCCCACCCTTATGTAGTTGGCGTTTATGACAGCGTCCTCGGACATGCGCTTGAGGCCATCAGCGCCCGCCATCCTGATGAACGCGTATGCCTTGAGAAAGACATTGAAGTTGCCGTGGAAGGAGTGAACCTTGCCTATGGATTTCGGGAAATCCCAGCTCAGGTAGAACCTCTCGCCTTCTTTCATTACCCTGGGCACAGGAAGATACGGCTCAAGTTCCTTGACAACGCCAACGGGGCCAGAGCCTGGTCCGCCGCCTCCGTGCGGGGTTGAGAATGTCTTGTGCAGGTTGAAGTGCATCACATCAACGCCCATCTCCGCGGTCTTTATGTAGCCCAGGGCCGCGTTCAGGTTCGCGCCGTCCATGTAGACCAGCGCCCCGGCCTTGTGTATGAGCTCCGATACTTCCTTCAGGTTTCTCTCAAAGAGGCCGAGGGTGTTGGGGTTGGTGATCATTATGCCAGCGACGCGGTCGTTGAGCTTTGACTTCAGGTCTTCTATGGATATTGTGCCGTCTTCTGCGGATTTAACAGCCAGGGTCTTGTATCCGGCGAGGATGCTGGACGCCGGGTTCGTCCCGTGCGCCGAATCCGGCATGAGGATTATCTCCCTGGGGTCGCCTTTGTCCTCGTGATAATGCCTTATTATCGTGACCCCGGTGAACTCGCCCTGCGCGCCAGCCGAGGGCTGGAGGTGAACCGCGTGCATGCCGCTGAGTTCCCTGAGATACTCCGCTAGCTCCCACATGAGCCGGAGCGCGCCCTGGACCGTCTCGTCCGGAGCCAGAGGATGAAGTCCGGCGAATCCGGGCAGGCGCGAGACCCTCTCGTTGATCTTGGGGTTGTATTTCATGGTGCAACTGCCCAGTGGGTAGAAGCCACGGTCAACATGATAGTTCATGGCAGAGAGCCGGTGGTAGTGGCGCACTATCTCGTTCTCGGAGACCTCCGGCAGGGGAGCGGGGTTTTTTCTAAGGATCTTGTCCGGAATCATTTCCGAAAGCCCCTTCCGGGGCACATCCAGTTCTCTCAGCGAATAACCCTTTCTTCCGGGCCTGGAAAGTTCAAATATGAGCGCTTCAGGCATGGTGTCCTTCCTTGCTGTTTGGCGAAAAGTTTAAGGCCCGCGGCAGTCCTGGTTCAAGCCTTGAAGATGGCCAGCGCCATGGAGGAAAATTTACCCATGACCGAGGATGATTTCGGCCTGTCCCTGAGGATAAACAGGTTCACCAGGAAAGGGCTTTTTTTCTTTCATCGGGGGCTCCTGAAGGAGGCCGAGGCCGAGTTCAGGAAAGCCCTTGAGTTGGATCCTGATGCCCACGAGGCCCGTCTGAATCTGGGCATAGTCCTGGCCGAACAGGAAAGATATTCCGACGCGGAGGAGGAGTTCAGGACCGTCATATCCAAAGCGCCCGATCTGGCCGCCGCGGCCCACTCTAACCTGGGAACCCTGTTTGAGCGCATGGGTGACTACGAAAAGTCTGTGGGGGAATTCAAAAGGGCCGCGGAGATAGAGCCGGACAATGGAGCCTTCCGGGTGAGCCTGGGAGTAGTTTTGATGAAAATGGGGCGCCTCGCAGAAGCAGAGAGGGAGATCCGTGAGGGGATCCGGCTTGGAGGGGAGGACAACGATGCTCACTTGATCCTAGCCCTTGCTTTGAGAGAGCAGAACAAGCTCCCTGAGGCCGAGGAAGAATTCAGGGAAGCGGTCAAACACGAGCCACGAAATATCAAAATATTGCACGATCTCGCGGTTGTATGCGCGCTCCAGGGGAAACACGCCGAGGTCATCAGGATATGCGAGAAAGCATTAAAAATAAGGCCCGGAAACCCCTTGATCGTGGATGTCATGGTGGAGTCGCTGTTGCAAACAGGCGGCTACGCTGACATGGAACGGTTGGCCAGGGAAGCGTTGAGACATGACCCCAAAAGTCCTGATTTCCACTTTTACCTTGGCACAGCCCTTCAGTTGCAGGGCAGGGAAGACGAGGGATACGAGGAATTCCAGCGGGTAATAGATCTGGACCCCGCGTATGCCTTGGCCTACTTCAAGATGGGGCTCATCATGGCCCACAGGGACATGATCAAGGAGGCAATCGCGCTGTATGAGAAGGCCCTGAGCCTGAAGCCGGATATGCCCGAGGCTCTGTTCAACCTTGCCAACCTCCTTTTTAGGGAAGGTCAGATGGAAGAGAGCCTAGCCCTTGTCAAAAAGTCCAGGCGGATTTTCCTGAAACAGGGAAACACCCAGATGGCAAGATTGGCCCAGAAAATCAGCGAAAAAATGGAGGATTACATTGCGGGCAAGGAGATCGCTAGGCGCCCAACAAAACTGAAACAAAAGATCCGCAAAAGAACCAGGAAGAAATGATTGTTCCTCCGGAATTCCAGCCTTAACCAACTGATCTTTACCCATAACCTCCCGCAAGCCTCACCTTTATGCTTGTTTGAAGGGATGGCAGTGGCTTGGCTCCGTGGGTCGCGACCCGTCTCTCGCGGCAGGACTTCTTGACCCATTTCCTGCGCAGAATCTCCTCCCAGGCGGAACCGAAGGTCTCTGCAGGAGAGTTTTCCAACCCCGCAACCAGCCGGAGATCCGCCACCGATAATGATTTCAGTGTAGGTGCAGGCCTCGTGCCTGCCCTATGTAGCTCTGATAATGGTTTCAGGTGTAGGTGCAGGCCTTGTGCCTGCCCTATGTAGCTCTGATAATGGTTTCAGGTGTAGGTGCAGGCCTCGTGCCTGCCCTATGTATCTGGAGATCTCAGATTGTTCCCTGGTGCCTTGGTTCCTTATAATTTCCCCGTGAACGCAAAGGATATAGCGCGCGCTGTTGCCGGGGAGCTCGCAGGCAACCCGGACCAGCCGGTCTCCGGCGTCGCTGAGCCCGCGGACGCGGGGCCGGATGACCTTGTCTTCATCCTGGAAGGGTCCAGGCTGAATGAAACGGCCGGAAAGAGGTTCGGCGCGGTGATAACCACCCTGCCGGCAGAGGGTATAAGCGCGGGCGCGGTTATCAGGGTGGCCGACGGCAGACTCGCCATGGCGAGGGCACTCGCGCTGTTCCAGGATGTCCATCTCCCCGCGCCGGGCATCCACACTGATGCCTGCGTTGAGAGCGATGTGCTTCTCGGGGACAACCTCAGGATAGGCGCGCACGCCTACATCGCGACAGAGGCCGTTATAGGGTCAGGGACAGTGATATACCCGAACTGCTACATAGGCCGTGGCGCGCGCGTGGGCGAGGACTGCGTGATAATGCCTGGCGCATACATAGGGGACGCGTGCGAGATAGGCGCGAGGGTAAGGATAGGCCCCGGAGCCGTCATAGGCTTTGACGGGTTCGGATTCGTCCCAACCCCGGAGGGCCTCCTGAGAATACCCCAGGTGGGCAGGGTCGTCATAGAGGACGATTGCGAGATAGGAGCGTGCGCGTGCGTTGACAGGGCAACCATAGGCGAGACCAGGATAGCCAGGGGGACGAAGCTGGACAACCTGGTTCAGGTCGGGCACAATGTCAGGATAGGCGAGGGAACCGCAATAGCCGCGCAGGCCGGCGTTGCCGGCTCCTCAAGCGTTGGGAGGGGGGTCCTGGTGGCTGGCCAGGTAGGCATAGCGGATCACCTCCGGGTCGGCGATGGCGCGATAATCACCGCGAAATCCGGCGTCTCGTCAAATGTCCCCCAAGGAAAGATATACTCCTCCGGCGTCCCCGCGAGGGAAAGGGCCCTGTTTCTGAAGTGCATGACCCTGTTCTACAAACTGCCTGAGATATACGAAAGGCTGAGGAAACTTGAGGATGCCCAGGAAAACCCTGAGAAGGGCCTCGGTTCTTGAGGGCACAGGCGTCCACACGGGCGCGAGGGCCAGGATAACCATCGGGCCAGCTGAGCCAGGAGAGGGCTTTGTCTTCATCTCCGAGGGAACGAGGATACCCGCGACCCTGGAAAATGTCAGCTCTGCCGAGAGGAGGACGGACATCTCCGCAGATGGCAAGACCGTGATGACCACCGAGCACATCCTTTCCGCGCTCGCCGGCATGGGCGTTGACGACGCGACTGTCGCGGTTGAGGGGCCGGAGATACCATTCTTTGACGGGTCTGCCATGCCGATAGCCATGGCAATAGCCGAGGCAGGCATAGCCGAAACGGGTGGGGAAACTGATTGGATAACCGTCAACCAGGAAACGGATCTCATTTTCGGAGACACCCAGTTCAGGCTTCGGCCCTCGGAAAGGCTTGAGATAACCTGCAGGGTGATATACGACCATCCCTTCATCCCGGAGCAGACAGCCAGTTTCGTCATCACGCCGGAGACATACCTTGAGGAGATAGCCCCTGCCAGGACATACATATTCAGACCCGAGGCTGAGGAGATACTCGCGAGGGGGCTTGGGAAGGGGGGTTCGCTGGATTGCGTCCTGGTAATAGACCAGGATGGATACATGAACGAGCCGCGGTTTCCGGACGAGCCTGCCAGGCACAAGCTGATGGACATGCTCGGCGACCTGGCCCTGGCGCGAGCGAGGCTCAGGATGGCAATAGAGGCCGTGAGGCCCGGCCACAGAGCGAACCACGCTCTAGCCGGTTTCCTGAGAGAAAAAGGGGTTAAGGCATGATTGACATAAAAGAGATAATGAACCGACTGCCTCACAGGTATCCTTTCCTGCTGGTTGACCGGATACTTGAGATGGGCGAGGAGAGGATAGTGGCGATAAAGTGCGTCACATACAACGAGCCATTCTTCCAGGGACACTTTCCGGGCGCGCCGGTCATGCCAGGGGTCCTGCAGGTTGAGGCACTGGCGCAGGCCGGCGGCGCGCTCCTGTTCTCAAAGTTCCCGCCTGAGGCCAGGGAGCACAAGCTGGTCTATTTCGTGGCCATAGACGAGGTGAGGTTCAGGAGGCCTGTCATCCCCGGAGATGTGCTCACCCTTGAGCTGGAGCTCCTCCGGTTCGGCGGCAGGATAATAAAGATGAAGGGCAGAGCAAGGGTTGGAGAAGAGGTTGCCTGTGAGGGGGTTTTTACCGCTACAATAGTGGACAGGTAGGGAGCAAGATCGTTTTGAACCCACTTCCTGCATGAATCGGAAACCCTCTGCTAGTGCGAGATGTAGAGATGGGGTTGGGTTCGTCCCTGGGCAGGCACGGGGGCCTGATAGGGCACTCACAAGGGGTGCCCCTACCCCCTACATCTAAAACAATTATCAGAAGTGGATT
>CBFGJU010000370.1:0-6281 GCA_965649155.1 Caldifarciminota bacterium
GATTGCACATACTCAAGAAACCCGCAATGGTATCCGCGGCTTTCATCGCGGGCGCCTTGCTGAATATCGTCCTGAACCTCACCCTGATTCCGCACATGGGCATGATGGGCGCGGCCTGGGCAACCTTCATCTCGTTTGTTTCCATATCGGTCTTCACCTTCATCACGTCCCAGAGGAGATTCCCGGTCAGATATGAGTGGAGAAAGCTCATCGCAATACTCCTCTGGGCTGTCCTCATAGCCATGGGTTCGCTTGTGTCCGAAAGGGTCTGGTGGAGAGTCCTCCTTTCGGTTTCGTTCGCGCTCCCCGGTCTGTGGCTCTACAGGAAGTCCCTTTTCGGGATTTCAGGAGGTTTCCTGGTCAGGAGAGCGCTGGAGCCTCGTGAAGATCACGAGATTCCGGAAGGTCTCACCATTGAGAGAATCACCGATCCCGGACTCATACCCGGTTTCAGAAAGGGCATGGGGGGCGTATACAGGGAGAGGATTGAGAGGGGAGTCCTCTGCTATGTTGGTTTCTGGCACGGCGAACCCGCGCACATAACCTGGGTGGCGACACGCGGCGAACGAGAACCGAGAACAGGCTACAGGGCGAGGCCCGGTTCTGCCTATATCTTTGATTCCCTGACCCTGCCGGAGTTCAGGGGCCGCGGCATATATGCGGGCGTCCTGGAACAGGTTTCGCGTGACGCGAGGGCCTCCGGCATGGGGCTTGCCGAGGCCGTCGTGCTGGAAGGGAACGAGGCTTCCCTGAAGGCCTTTGGTAACGCTGGGTTCGTTCCCACGGAAAGGATCACGGGCCTGAAGATATTTGGCGTGACATTTTGCATAAGGAGGCCTCTTGAAGACGGAAAGGGTTGAAGTGTTAGGAGAGATAGCCGAGATCATCCGGCTATCGGAACCGTGGGCCCGGGCTCATCCTGCGGGGGTCCAGATGGAGCCGTGGTGGCTCCTGTCCTGGCTGGAAACCATGGCTCGGAGGCCCCTCGCGATTGCCCTGAGGGACGGGAATGACCTGGTGGCATGTGGCTTCTTTGAGAGAAGGCGAGCCTCGCTGGCACTCAGGGGATTGATCAGAAAGCGCGTTCTCGTTTTTCTCTCTCAGGGGCCAGCTGATTTCTCGGATATACTGCTTTCGCCCGGCGTGAAGCAGGGGGATGTTGTCCCGGTATTAGCCGAGGCCCTGAAAAGGGTTCCTAGGGTGGATGAGATCAGGCTTGAGCAGTTTCCAGAGTCATCCGGCGTCGCGAGGTCCCTGGCAAGTGCGGCCGGATCTAAACTTATGGATTGGGTGAGGGTTTATTTCGCGGATATCAGCGCCGGATACGATGTTCTCTGGCGCGGCGCGGGCAGGAACGCGCGGAGGGACATCCACAAAAAAGAGCGCAGGCTCCACGAGAGGTTTGAAATTAGATATGATGTCGTTCGGGAGGCCGACGAAGCCATAATCTCGGAGATCATCTCCATGAACCAGAGCCGAAAGGACAGGAGAAGCCCTTTTCTTGGGAAGAGGGCGAGTTTCACCTTGCGGATGATCCGAGAGTGCCAGGCCAAAGGAAGATTGCTCGTTTTCACAATGAGGGCGAACGGTTCCCTTATTTCCTACAGGCTTGGATTCCTCCGGGACGGGGTTTTCTGGGACTGGAACACCTCGTATGATCCCGCGCTTTTTGACCTGTCCCCTGGAAAGGTTCAGCTCTCGCACGCCTTGAGGTGGTGCGCTGACAACGGGCTTTCGGAGTTCAACTTCATGCGCGGGGACGAGGACTACAAGAGGATATGGTCAACGGGCCACACGACGAACAGGGCATTGATCCTTTCCCGGCCAACCTTGAGAGTAAGGTTAGCAAGGGCCTGGACGAGACGGCACAGATAAATACACCCCTTTTATCCACACGGTTTTGGCCGAAAAGACGCTTTTTCTGGCCCGGAACTCCCTGTTTATCAATGACTTGCCCAAAACACCATTATTTTACAAGGGTTTTCAAGGATGTGTTTGGGAAATTTATTTGGCGCGGATTCCCCGGACTTGCATCTCTCTCTGATGTATACTTTAGAGCTTCTCCAAAAGGAGGCAAGATAAAATGAAAAAGGATGGATGGCTGATGAGGATGCTGATAGGGATAGCCCTTCTCGGAGGGCTTATGGGCATAGCCAGGGCAGATGTGAAGTGTCCACCAGGACACGAGGACGAGTGCGGGACAAGATGCGGCTATTGGTGCCTATGCGGTAACCACAATATTTACATGGGATACAAGTGCTGGTGCGTCGGTGGCAGGGATTGCTATCCATGCGATCCTGAGCCCAACTGTAGGGAAATATGCGGAGACCCAAACGCCAAGGGCTTCTTCATACCGCTTGACTGGTAAGGAGATCAGAGAAACCATCAAGGCAAAAGCACATGAACAGGATAAGCCTTTTCGCAGGTCTGGTCTTGGTTGGGGAGCTCCAGCTGGAGCTCCCCGAGGGTTTCAGGATAAACAATTTAGAAGCAAACGGCGGAGATTACATATACGGGATGGCAGACAGCTCGGGAATCACTTACCTTATGAAGTGGTCTGCTGGCGGGCAACTTCTGAAGAAGAGCCTTTCGGAGGCCTGCTGTGGCTATCTTTGCCTCACGAGGGACTACTTGGTTCTCAGTGAACCCACCACATCCCGACTCACACTTTTCACAACTGAGCTTGAATATGTCAGGGAGATAATCCTTGAAACCCAGTGCCCACCTCCTCGCATGAGCATAAGCCACAAGCATGTGTATCCGCTTGAGGATGGCTCTCTCCTGGTGATCGGAAAATACCTGGCAGGGGACACCCCTGCGGTGGCAACCCTTTGGGACACCAGCGGCAGGTTCCTCGGGACCTTCATGCTCCCCGATCCCCTGTGGACAAAGTTCCAGCCTTTCGCTGGTTCTCCGATAACATGCAAGGCTAACGGGGACACGGTTGTGGCGGTTGACTTCTTCCCGTTCAAGTTCTACCTCATATCCATCAAGGCCAAGCCAGAGCTCCTGGATAGCTTCACAGTGAGAATAAAGGGGCGTGATAACCTCCCGGCCCCACAGGGGGAGCCGGCCGAGGAGTATGAGGCTTTTATCAAGTGGATGGAGGAGGAATGCGCGTCCAAGCATCCTGCCATAGGGGGTTATTCCTATTGCCTGAGCGACGGCAGGGTAGTTTTCAAATCAACGCAATGTGCGAGCGTTGTTGATATAAACATGTCTCCCTGTCTGGGGATTTACGATCCCGCGAAGAGAAAGGTCATCTGGACCAGAGACTGGGACGCCGGCCCTGTCGGTGGGATAAGGGGAGACACGGTTCTGCTGACCAAGAAGGGTGAATGGGGAAAGGGATGGCTTCAGAAGGTGGTGATCAGATAGCGAATCAAGCTAGAAAATCGCCTCGTATGTCCCTGGCTTTGGCAGGAATGTGAAGAGTCCCTCTTTCGGATAGACCCTGTAGCCCTCAGGAGCCTTAAGAAACGCGGGACAGGGGTGAACCCTGAAGGAAACCTCCCAGAGGGGTCTGTCGCAATCAACTATTATCCTGAACCCATCAACCCGGAATGAAAGCCCGTCCTTGGTGTCCAAGTAATCGCATATCTCCCGCGGCAGTGCCCACCAGACCAGGCCGTCCAGGCCCACGAGCAAGGGAAGGAGCAATGGCCTGTCGTCGTAGAGGTTATAGACCTGCCTGTTCCCGTCGGGACGCAATGCGGCATAGTGGGTCTGGATGGTAACCGGTATCCCCTTCTCAATCAGGAACCTGGCCCTGGTCAGGAGCCTTGATTTTTTCGCTGGCATGAATAGCCTTTCTGTCAAAGGAACGCGCTTAGCATAAAGGCCTGTGTAGGCGCCGATGTTCGTGGGAAAGAGCCTCACACCGGATGGCGACGCGGTTATTTCCCGGCCGCCGTGGATATTTCCCCGCCCCCCGCGGACAGGCGTCCACGCGTCAGCCCACCAACGGAACCCAGCTTGTTTCAAGCCCTCTGCCACATTCTCGTAGCCGGCGTATCCGGGGCACTTTCCGCCGACGATCCCTGTCCCCGCCATTTCCTCAAGGAGTTCCCGGCCCCGCGCGAGCCACTCCGTGATGTCCGGAACTTTTTCGCACTCTGGCCTGCCGTTGGCCGCGCTGTGTTCTATGCCATGGAATCCGAGCTCAGCGTAGCGTTCCCTGGCAATGGTACATAGCAATTCCGCGAGCTTCCCGCCCCGCTGGACCATGAGTTTGGCCGATGCCGGCGCGTTGAGAAAACGGCCAGGGCACGCGAACGCCACGAACCGCAGGTTCGGAACCGCGCGCCTGTATGTCTCATTGAAGAACTCCCAAGTGGAATCAAGCCCTGGCCCCGAAAACCCCCAGTCACCCTCGCGGGTCTCGCCGACCCGCATGTCCCCGATGTCATCCACCATAAGGAGAGCAGGGGTCCTGTTCCAGGGCCATGGTGCAAGTTCCGCCCTTATCAAGGTCTTAACCTCCTTATAACCTCAACCACCACCCCGACTATCTCGCAAGCATCTTCAGGCGATACCACGATGGGCTGAAAATTCGGGTTGTCAGGCGAAAGTATCAGCAGATTGCCCTGCCTTCTCATTCTCTTGACCGTGTATTCCCCGCCATTCAACCTGACCACGACCACCATGCCATCCCCTGGTCTTATATCCCTTGCCACCAGGACCCTGTCCCCGTCAGTGAGGGTTGGAGCCATTGAATCGCCCTTGACCACCAGGCCGAAAACATCCCTGCCCGAATACTCCGCGGGAACGCCCATCACATCAATCACGCCCGGATCCCCCGGATCGTATGGGGGACCCGCGGGAACCGTCCCATAGACCGGGACAGCCGAGAGCGCGAACCCGGTTTCTCCATTCTGGGGGGTTTCCGCAGGGCCAACGCCCGAAAGGAGCCAGTCTATGGAGACCGAGAGCGCGTCCGCTATGGCCCTTAGGTAGCGAGCAGATGGCGAGACAATCCCTCTTTCCCACTCGGAAACCCTCTGAAAGGGCACACCAACCTCCCTGGCAAGCCTCAGTTGGGACATGCCCTTTGCTTCCCTTGCCCTCTTTATTCGGGCCCCGATGGTTTCCACTTGTTCACGCATATTAGTTATGATCTTGATCTACCTCACGCTTTTTCGTTATAATATAACGAATCATGATGAAGTGCCAAAGCATAAAGCAGAAGAGAGGCATGAGTCAAACTCAGCACTATTAACCATGGAGGATAAAAAAATGAGCTCACTAAAGAGCATGAATCCCACTGGCAAGGAAATAGACATGGCGGCTCTGGCGGCCAAAAGGGGTGACCCCGACGCGTTCGTCCGCCTGCACTCCCTCCTTGAGCGCTACATTCTCATGGTATCAGCCAATTTCATGGACGGCACACAGCAGGATGATGTGGCGCAGGAGCTGAGACTCTTGCTGTTCAAGGTGCTCTCTTCCTGGGCGCCCGGCAAGGGCCGCGAGTTCAGGCAATACTACATCGGCGCGATGAAAAAGCACCTCTGGAAACTCAAGAAGAAGGCCACACGGATGAGTTTCGTTTCCATAGATGAGTTGGAGGCTGAATATGCCAGCGGATGATGGGTTCGTTCTCCTGGACAACGGAAACCTGCTCCTGGACAGACTTGAGGCCCTTAGGCCGGATCTCCTTGAGCTAGCCGAGGCCATAATTTATGAGAGGAAAAGCCTGTTCTGGGCCAGGAAGCATTTTGGCGAGGAGAAATGCCGGGCACTGGCGGAATTCGTGGCGGAGAACCTCTGGACCCAGTGGGGGTTCTGAGGGACACCTTGATGAGGATTGACGCTGTCCTCGCGAGGATTGAGGAACAGGCACTCCAGGGCGACACCAGGGCCGGCGCGCTCTATTCTCGGCTCATGGCCCAGCGATCGGACATAGCCCTGAAGATACGGGACCTGGAGCGAGGCGCGGATAGGTTGCTTGAATGGCTGTTGGGATTTCTGAAGGCCTAAGAGGCTGAGAGGGGTGTCGCAGTGTTTGAAACCCACTTCCTGCGCAAAATCACCTTCCATGTGGGGTTTTCCAACCCTGCAAACAGCTGGAAATCCGCTTCTGATAATTGTTTTAGATGTAGGGGCACCCCTTGTGGGTGCCCTATCAGGCCCCGTGCCTGCCCAGGGACGAACCCAACCTCATCCCTACATCTCGCACTATCAGAGGGTTTCCGATTCATGCAGGAAGTCTGATCTGACCCACCCTTGATACCCTCCAAACCCTTATCACAATTACGAAAGCTCGGATCCATAGTTGGCCCAAG
>CBFGJU010000371.1:0-6243 GCA_965649155.1 Caldifarciminota bacterium
GCGAGGACTCCCAGGTGAGAGAAACCGGATCGCGAGCCTGGATGACAGCGGGGCTTTTCACGCTTCTGACCTGGCTCAGCAGGGTTCCGTTTGTCAGCCGATACCTCTGGCACTTTGACTCCGGGAACATGGCCCTTGGCCTATACGAGTTCAACCTCGCGAAGCACCAGCCACACCCGCCTGGCTACATCATATTTATGGGTGTGGCAAAGCTTTTCCATTTCCTGGTTGGTGACCCTAACCTCGCGCTTGTCTCAGCGTCTATCTTGTTCTCTGGCCTGGCTGTTGGCATCATCTACCTTTTCGGCAGGAGGTTCTTCGGTGAGAAGGCAGGGATATGGGCCGGGGTTCTGCTCGCGGTGAACCCAGATTTCTGGCTCCACGGCGAGGTCGCTCTGGTCTACTCAGCGGGTGCGTTCGCCGGCATCCTGATAGCCTTTGTCTCATGGTTCATGGTAAGGGAGAAGGCATCCTTGCGCCCCTGGCATGCCATTCTGGTCGGACTCACCATAGGCCTGGCTGGCGGCATAAGGCAGAGCGACCTATTCCTGCTCATGCCCCTCTGGGGATACGCGTTCTGGCGAGCCGCAAGGGAAAGGATCAGCCTTCTTCTGTGGGGCGCGCTTGGTATGGCAATCGGGATATTCGCGTGGTCAGTGCCCCTGTATGCGCTGTCCCCGGAAGGCTCAGCGGCCGGGCAACTACTCGGTTCAGCGAGGGAAACCAGCCTGCTTTTCGGCGCGCCAATAAGAAACCACCTCAGGATGATCCTGCTCCTGGGTCTTTTCAGCCTGTTTGCCCTCGGGCCGGCCGGGGCTATTCTCCTTCTTATACCCTGGAAACGAAATGCCCTCCGGGAAGTGCTCGGCCGAGAAGACATGGTCATGGCTCTTCTCTGGATAGTTCCTCCCTTCCTGTTTTTCTCGCTGGTTCACTTCACCAATCCCGGCCACATGTTCCTCCTTATAGGCGCGCTGGTGTTGGCAGAGGCACTGGTCGCGGCCTCGCTCAAGAGGCCGTGGTTACCCACAGGTCTGGCGGTGATCTCCTGCGCGATATTCGCCGGACTGGTCTATCCGCGGTTCATACTGAAGCCTGATATTGCCAGAAAGTCCCTCCTTGAGATGGTCAAGGAGCACCCGGAGGCTACCCTAGTCCTTTGGTCGGACAACACAGCCGGTAAACCAGCAATCGCTGGAGAATACCACCGGTTCTACTCCTGCTACTTTCCCCAGAGGGAGTTCTATCTCCTGGCTTTCCGAAAGGATACCAGGGATGTGGCCAGGTTCCTGTGGACGGATAAGGAATACCTGGCCCGAGGCCCGGAAACAACGGCTACGATACCGGGATCTGAGATCCTTTTCGTGTTTCACAGCGCGGGGCCGGATGTCCTGGATTCCCTCAGCGCATGGTTTCCTGATGGCTCTGTCTTGGAGGGGCGCGGGGCAATCGGATACCTGGCTCCGGTGGACGAGCCACGCCGGGTAAAATACTCCGGACTGGAGGTGAAATTCAAGCCATGATCTCCGTGGTTATCCCATGCCACAACGAGGAGCCCGTCATAGACGCTTTGATGGCCAGGCTCATGCCAGTTCTGGAGGCCCTCGGAGAACACGAGATCATCTTCGTTGATGACGGCTCGCGCGACGGAACCCTTGCGAAGCTGGAGGCATACGCGAGGGCAAACCCATCAATCAAGGTCATATCCTTCAGCAGGAACTTCGGCCACCAGGCCGCTATATCCGCTGGAATAGAAGCCTCATCCGGCGACTGCGTTATAACCATGGACGCTGACCTGCAGGACCCGCCTGAGGTCATCCCGAAGATGATTGAGAAGTGGAGGGAGGGCTTCCAACTGGTCTACGGATACAGGGTCTCCCGCGGGAGGGACACCTTGTTCAAGAGCCTCACCGCGAGGGCATTCTACTGGCTGATGAAGGCTCTATCAGGCGTTGATGTGCCGCAGGACTCCGGGGATTTCAGGCTCATGGACAGGGTTCTGGCTGATCAGGTCAGGGGGCTCAGGGAGCACCACAGGATGCTCAGGATATTCACGGCGTGGACAGGCTTCAGGTCTGCGGGGGTGCCATACGAGAGGGGGGACAGGGTCGCCGGCCAGACGAAATACACCCTTGCCAGGATGATCAGGTTCGCGTGGGACGGGATAACCTCTTTCTCATACCGGCCCCTGCAAATAGCGACATGGCTCGGTCTGGCTTCAGCCATTCTGGCCTTCGCGGGAATAATATGGGTCATCATCGTGAAAATCCTGGGATGGGCAATTCCGGGCTGGGCCTCTCTCGCTGTACTGGTTCTTTTCGTCGGTGGCATCCAGCTCCTCGTCCTCGGGGTCATCGGCGAATATCTTGGCAGGATATACGATGAGGTAAGGGCAAGGCCCCTTTACATCGTGGCCAGGAAGATAAATTTCTGATGGCCACGGGTTCCGCGGAATGAATCCGGCGTTCCAGCGAAACCATGTGGCTCCGAGGATCTTCCTTTTGGTTTCCTTGTGCAGAGTGCAAAACCCTGCCCACTAGACCAGGTGTTTCAATAAACCTTTCTTATGGTGACCCCCCTGAAGTAGTGCAAAAGTATTTCCATGTAATTTTTGCCCTCGTTTGCCATGACCCCCGCGCCTGTCTGGCAGAGGCCAGAGCCGTGGCCGAACCCGCCGCCACGGATGGCCAGCCTCTTACCATCCTTCTCAATGTAAAACAGAGCGCTCGGAAGGCCCAGAGCCTGGCGTATGTTGTATTCGCCCTCAAGGGTAAGGGTTTTTCTCGCGCCTCTCACCACCAGCTTCACAACCCTTCCGCCCGGACCCCTCTCTGCGACCTCCATGGAACCGACCGCGCCCGGATCCCCTCCGGTGTTCTTCGCTATGGTCGCGCCCCAATCCGCGCCGGTCTTTGATCTTTCCCATCTGAAGTATGACCTGGCGTAGCGGAACCCCGCGGGAAAATCGTGGGTTTCGGGATTGCACCAGACATCAGGGGGGTTGTCTATGAACGATTTTACATCCAGGGCAAAGCTGTCCGGAGCATCCGGCCTCGCGCCTGTCCCCGGAATATCCTCTCCCCATACCGCTTGTGAGGTCTCAAGGAACCCTCCACAACAAGCGTGAAAAGGCGCCTTTATTATTCTGTCGCTGTAAAGGAGCACACAGCCCCTCGTTTCCACGACCGCTGAGTCCACCCTCACCCATCCCTCGCCAATACCCTTGTAGACCTGGGTGAAGACATCGTCCGTGAGATCATAGGGTTCTCCGGTCAGCTTGAACTTCTTTCCCCAGACAAAGAAGGCGTGGGAGCGGGCGAGGACTGCCTGGGCCTTCAGGGCTTCTTTCGGGAATCCTGGCCCCATCTCGTACGGAAGGACTCCGACCAGGTAGTTTTCCATCTGGACATCGTTGACCAGGAGGATTCCCTTGCCGTCTGAAGATGGGAGGAATTCCAGGATGTCAGGATAGAGGTTCCCGATCACCTCCACCGGCCTGGTGCCTGCGATTCTCAGGGGTCCTTCCGCGACGACCGGAACCCGCCCGTCCGGTGCGACGAGTTCTATGGTTCCGGCGGCAGGGGCCTCAGCCAGCTTTATGACTGCCTGCCGCGGCTTTGGGGATTTTTTGATGGCCTCGGCCTCGGTCTCGTATGGCCCGACCAGCGCCGCGAAATCCCTCATGTCTATCGTTTCCGCCGGGAACGCGAATATCTTTCCCATTGGCATGACGAAGCTCCGCGGGTAGCCTCTCTGGATGAGCGAGACAACCGTGTCATGCGCGGCCGAGGAATCCGGCCCCCGCCACACCATCATCCAGAACTGGAAACGGGCCGGCCTCAGGCTCTTCGCCCTGACCCTCCATTTGCCAGGCCAGCCCTTGAAAACCCCATGGTTCCTGACCATGACCCAGAAGGAGTCCGAGGCGTGGAACTCAAAGGACTGCCTCTGCTCTATTCCGACCCGGATGAAAGGACCCATGGGCGAGGAGCAGTCAACGAGGTCCCGCGGCAAACGATTGTCCTCAACTGGCTGGACAGGAAGGGGCTGGATTGTGGGGAATGCTTCCCGCGGCGTGCACGAGAGCAGGGATATCGCAAGCCAGAGCGCGGCCCTTGGTTTCAAGGTCTATATTATGGGCGGCAGGGGCGGATCGGTTCAAACCGGCTCGCCAGGGGATTCAACCCCCGAAAAGCCGGAGCCATTTATTAACTCCAGGAAATTCCGCGCCAGCCTCTCCCCGTAGCTGGAAAGCGCGGACTCCGGGTGAAACTGAATTCCCCACACGGGCAGGGTCTCGTGCTCAAGCGCGGCAATATCCCCGTTCTCATCAAAGGCAGTAGCTTTCAGGCCGGCCGGCAGTGGCGCGTCAACAACGAGAGAGTGATACCGAACGAACCCGCAGGGGTTTGGGAGTCCAGCAAAAATCCCGCGGCCGTCGTGCCTTATCTCCGAGATGACCCCATGGGCTATCCTGGTCGCCCTTCTCATCCTTCCACCCAGGGCCACGCCTATTATCTGGTGGCCCAGACATATCCCCAGAACCGGAACCCTGGCCGCTATCTCAAGGAGGAGCCGGATGCTCTCCGGGACATCAACGGGGCTGTGCGGGCCTGGCCCGAGGATCACGGGGCCGTGGCTGAGACAATCCTCGGCCGAAACAGCCGCGTAGTCCATCACCGTGACATCCTGTCCTAACCGCCTGAAAAGATGGTATATGTTGTATGTGAAGGAGTCCCGGTGATCAACTATGAGCACTCCCAAATTATGAGAGTTGCCCTTTGCCATTGACAACCACTATAATTTGACCGAAGGGAGGTGCTGAGATGAACCTGATCGCAACATGCTGTCTCCTGTCCCAGGTATACTGGGACGACAACTCACAGGCTGATTTTCTTTTGGGCCGGGAGCTCTGGTATGCGGGTAGCGTGGAAAGGGTCTCTGCTCTGGGCGTGAACTACTGGTCATCCTCGTCCGGACTGCGGATTCTCGGTCAGGACTATGACTTGAACAACGATGGCTCTCTAGATGAGACCGTATTCGGCGCGGGGGCCGGAACCGCCAGAATAGTCTATGGCCCAGGGTTCGGGACTGATACCAGGTTCACGACCGCGTCCGCGGAGGGCATGGGGGTGGCTGACCTGAACGGAAACGGGACGCCTGATATAGTGGTTGGCGAGCAGAGTGGCTCCCAGAGCTACATATACTGGGACATGAACCCCGCTTCAGTGACCCAGCTGGGATTTGGCGGAGCTTGCTACGGCGTTGCAATAGGGGACATGAACGGCGACGGCTCGCCGGATGTCATCCTGGCCGGCTACGGGCCGCAAAGCAGGATATACTGGGGGCCCGGCTACACGACATCCCAGGCATTTGACAACCAGAACTCCTGGGACCCCTTTGTGGCGGATGTCAACCTGGATGGCTATCCGGACATGGTCCTGCCGAGGCCGAATGGCAGTGTCAAGATATTCTGGGGACCTGGTTTCACAAGCTCTCAGGATATAGCCTTTTCCAACACCAAGGCATCTGCTGTCGCGGATCTGAACGCGGATGGCTGGCCTGATATTGTCCTGGGTTCATACACCGACGGCGTGAGGGTCTATTTTGGCCCCGGTTTTTCCTCTTACTGGACCCTGACCGGCCCCACCAACACGCAGGACCTTGAGGTTGAGGATGCCGACGGGGATGGGCACCTGGATGTCGCGGCCTCGGGAAACGCGGACGGAAAGACCAGGATATGGTGGGGTCCAACCCTCACGAGCTTCACTGATGTAGCCGCGTCCGCCGCGGACGGGGTTGACCTCCTTGACCTGGACAACGACGGAGACCTTGATGTCGCGACGCCATCTGGCAGTTCCTCGTTTTACATATACCGGAACAACGGCTCAAGGAGCTTCTCTCTCTGGCAGAATGTATCCCTGCCGGCGTGGGGAGGCGCATACGCGGACCTGAGGAAATACGAGGAACTGGGAAACGCTTATACCAGAACATTATCATTCACATATCTTTCAAGGACATTCACCGGTTCTTCCACCTACACCGTGGACTCCGGAAGGTGGTGGGCAAATGTCCCGACGGGCATGGGACTCAGGGTGTGGCTCAGGGCATCCGACGACCAGGCGGCCTGGACAGCCTGGAAGGAGATATACAACGGCCAGGGGATAACGGACCCGGACTTCTACTGCAGGAAGTTCTACCAGTATTCCGCTGTGGCAACAACTGACAGCAGGAGGACATCAG
>CBFGJU010000372.1:0-6227 GCA_965649155.1 Caldifarciminota bacterium
CTGGTTGAAGGAACCGAGAGATATGTTTATCTCCCTGCGAGGCTCTCCCCGGAAAAGGGCGTTGATGTTGCTCTGAGGGCCTGGTCTATGGTTGAGAAGGAAATTGCGGGAGTCTCTCTCCTGGTGGCCGGATCCGGCTCTGACGCGGATGACCTTGTTTCTCTGGCCCGCGAGCTGGGCCTCGCGAGGCTCAGGTTTCTGGGGCCGCTTTCCTGGGAAGAGAGCATGGCAAGGATGGCCGGCGCGCTCGTGGTCCTGCAGACAACCGTCCCGCGCGGCGGTTTCCGGGAGAGCTTCTCGTTGGTGACGGCAGAGGCAATGACACTCGGCAAGCCTGTCATAACATCTGATACCGGCGCGGCCCCGGAGATCATGGGAGATGCTGGCATAGCTGTTCCGCCGTTTGACCATGAAGCCCTCGCGGGTGCTATTATCAAGCTTTTGAAGGACGATACGCTCCGAGAAGATCTTGGCAGAATGGCCAGGCAAAGGGCTGGGAGGCTCTTTGATCCGGAGATATACTTTGACAGGATGAGAGGAATTTTTGAGGAGGCTCTTGTTCTGGCAAAGGGAACCGGAGCGGCTTTATAATTTGTGCCCGCGAAAGGAGGTTTATTATGCGCGTGAAAACTGGTTATACCCGGAGGCGGAGGCACCGCAAGGTCCTTCACCAGACACGGGGTTACTATGGCGAGAAGTCCCGGCGGTGGCGCAGGGCTCACGAGGCCTGGATGCGTTCAGGCGCGTTTGCCTATGCTCACAGGAAGGACAAGAAAGGGGACTTTCGTCGTCTCTGGATAGTGAGAATAAACGCGGCCCTTCGGCCCTTTGGTCTCAATTACTCCCGATTCATGCACGGGCTTTCCGAGGCTGGAATCAGCCTGAACAGGAAGGTGTTGGCTGACATGGCTGTCCGGGAACCTGAGGCCATTGGCGAGCTCGTTGAGCTGGCTAAAAAGGCTATCGGCTAGCGATGAACCCGGATGACATTCTCCGCTCCTTCCGGGAGGAGATGGGAGCTGTTTCCGATACCCGCTCCATTGAAGAAATACGGATCAAATATCTCGGCAGAAAGGGTCTTCTCAAGGGACTCCTTGACTCGCTGAGAAACCTGCCTCCCCAGGATAGAAAGGAGGCTGGCCGTGTCATAAACGAGGTCAAGGCCACCATAGAGCGCGAGATAGCCAAAAGGGCCGCGGCCCTTTCTGAGCGTTCAAGGCAGGTTGATCTAACCTTGCCGGGCAAAGAGTTTCCTCTGGGTAACATCCACCCGATAAGGCGCGTCTACAACGAGCTAGTTGAGATATTCGTTGGCATGGGTTTCTCGGTTGAGACGGGTCCTGAGATAGAATGGGACTGGTATAACTTTGAGGCCCTTAACATCCCGAAGCTTCACCCGGCCCGCGACCTTCAGGACACCATGTATGTGACCGAGAACATGGTGATGAGAACCCATACCTCCCCCGTGCAGATAAGAGCCATGCAGAGGATAGGCAAGCCTCCCATCAGGATAATTGCTCCCGGAAAGGTTTATCGCCGCGATCCCTTTGACGCTTCCCACTCGCCCTGTTTTCATCAGATGGAGGGCCTTGCCGTGGACGAGGGCATAAGCTTTGCCGGGCTTAAGAGCGACCTGGCGGCCTTCGCGAGGGCTATCTTTGGCCCGGACACCCAGGTTGATTTCATTCCCTCCTACTATCCCTTTACTGAACCCTCGGCTGACATGGTCGTCAAGTGGCGAGGCCGGTGGCTGGAGATACTCGGCTCCGGAATGGTTCACCCCCAGGTGCTCCGGAACGGCGGCGTTGACCCTGAGAGATACACCGGCTACGCTTTCGGTTTCGGGGTTGACCGGATAGCTATGGTGAAATACGGAATAGACGACATCAGGCTTTTCTTTGAAAATGACAAGGCTTTCCTGGAGCAGATAAGATGATCGGCTATCAGTTAAACCGAACATGGGGGCCCCTGTGTCCCCCGGAGGGGCTATTGGAAATCTCATATCGGGATACCGCCAGGCACTACCTGGAATCTTTGAATCATAAGAGGAACCCATGAAAGTCCTCCACAAAATGCTCAGGGAATTTCTACCCTCGGTTCCAGGGCCCGATGAGCTCGTGGAGATATTCCCCCGGATAGGCCTGGAGGTGGAGGAGTTCCGAGACCTTTCCGCTGGCCTCAGGGGCAAGCTCGTTGCCGGTGTGGTAAAAAAGCTTGACCGGGACAGCAGACTGAACCTGATGGAGGTTTTTGTCGGGGATGGAACAATAAACGCGATAACCACCAGCCCGGTTGAGCTCGGTGAGACCGTCATACTCGCTCTGCCCGGCGCGAGGCTTCCCTCTGGCATGGTCATAGAAAAAAGGGTTATAAGAAAACATCCATCCGAGGCAATGGCAATATCAGAGGAGGAGATGGGCCTCGCGGAATCATCGCCAACCATCTTGAGACTTCCGGAGGGCATCCTCAGGCCCGGCGATGACCCCCTGCCATTCCTTTGCCTTGATGACTGGCTCTTTGATCTGCACATCTTCCCCAACCGCGGCGACCTCATGGGCGCGTGGGGGATAGCCTCCGAGCTCGCGCCGGTAGCCGGCGAAAGGCCGAGGCTTCCGGAACCTCACCCTGAAGAAGACGCCTCGGTTGGTTCATACCCGGTTGATCTGGCGGATCCAGATTCCTGCCCCCGTTATGTGGCAAGGCTCATTTCGGGCACTCGCGTTCTCCCGTCCCCCCCGTGGCTCAGATACCGGCTCGCGCTCTTGGGACAGAGACCCATAAACAATATCGTTGACTCCTCAAACTATGTCCTTTTCTGGCTCGGCCACCCGACACACACCTTTGACCTTCGCCAGCTCTCCGGACGGGTAATAGTCAGGAGGGCGCGGGATGGCGAGGAAATGGCCATGCTGGACGAGACCACCAGGAGATTTGACCCGGAGATGCTCATCATTGCTGACGAGACGAGGCCCCTGGCTTTGGCAGGTGTTATGGGTGGCGAGGGGTCCGGCGTTTCGGATGATACCGCTGATGTTCTGATAGAATCCGCCTATTTCAATCCCGAACGCATAGCCCACGCCTCCCGCAAGACCGGCATGATAACCGAATCCTCGCGAAGGTTTGAACGAGGGACAGACCCGCTAATTGCCCCGGTTGCCTCTGGGTGGGTTGCCCGGCTTATTCGGGAAACCGGCGGAGGGAAGATCGGTCCTGAGAACGATGCCCGTGTCGGAGATTTCTCTGGAAAGAGGATAACCCTTTCCCTGGCCTGGTTGAACAGGTTCACCGGCGCGGATGTGCCCGCTCATGATGTCATAAGGATAACCGGCTTGCTTGATCTTTCCCCGGAGCCTGATGATGACGCGATCGTTCTTTCGGTTCCCCCCAGGCGCCACGACCTCAATATCCGGGAGGACATAGCCGAGGAGGTGCTACGTTTCTTCGGCTACAACAAGGTTCCGGATAACACCCCGACCGTGAGCACGACACGCGGAATGGCCAGGGAAACCCACCTTGATGACCTGGCCCTTGCCCTTGCTGGCGCGGGGCTTTACGAGGCCAGGACTCTCGGTCTCCACGGCCCGCGCGAGCTCTCCGCTTGGGGTTTTGATGCCGGGAGCTGGGTCAGAATTTCCAACCCCATGGGTGAGGATTTCTCGGTCGCGAGGCCATCGCTCCTGCCGGGACTCGTCCGTTCCCTCGCTGTCAACCTTAACAGGGCAAGGGGTGGCCTCATGCTCTTTGAGATGGGGCCGACATTTGCCTGGCGTGGCGAGAGCGAGCTTCCGGACGAGACGCGCTTTTTGGGGTTGGTTATGGGCGGCGAATTGCCCAGATCGCCTGGATCTCCTGAAGAGTCAATTGGTCCGGCTCATCTCAAGGGTGTGATTGACCTGGTATTTCGTCTTCTGGGCATGGACTACCGGATGTCCAGGTCCGAGAGGCCCTTCCTGGTTCCCGGCACTGCCTGGGAGATAATCTCTGGCGGCGAAACGCTGGGAGTTGCTGGCCTTCTAAGGGGAGAGTTGGCTGGCCTGTATGAGATAAAATCGGATGTCTGGCTGGCGGAGCTCAGAGTCCCCGAACCTCATGAGAGAGCGTATCATCCCATACCGCGTTTCCCTGCCGCCAAAAGGGACATAGCCTTCCTGGCCGACGAAACCGTTCCGTTTCAGGATGTCTTTGCCTCTGTCCGCGACGCGGCCCGATGCGAGGCCTCGGTTTCCGTGAGGCCTCTTGATGTCTACAGGGGAGGGAGTATCCCCCAGGGGAAGGTTTCATACGCTTTCTCGCTTTCATACTTTCACCAGGACAGAACCCTGACCGACGAGGAGGTTGACGCCTGGTTTTCTGCCCTCGCGGCCAGGCTTACCGAGCTTGGCTACCAGATAAGGAGCAAGACACTGCCATGAAAGGCGAGGAAAACCCGGATCTTGCCAGCCAGGTTCAAGAGATGGTTGAAAGGTATCACGCCAGAGGCGAGGAGATCAGGCGACTGCGGCGCCGGATAGCGGAGCTGGAGCAAGGGCTTTTGGAGATAGAACGGAGGCTCTCGCGCCTTCTGGAGTGGTTTGAAAAGGAGGACACAGGTGAAGAGACTTAGCATAAGCGTGATGGGCAAGGCCCACGCTTTCGTGGTTGAGGACAGCGATGTGGCCTCGGCCGCGGAGACGATTGATCTCATGGAGAAGGTTATAAGGGAGATAGAGTCTGACCCGAAAAGGCCCTCACAGCCGGACGCAGTTCCGGTTGTGGCGTGTTTCAGGCTGGCCGCGGATCTCATCAAAACCAGGGCCGAGCTGAAGCGCATAGAGAACATAGTCAAGGCATGGAGGGCCGTGGAAGACCATCATGGAGATATTTGAAAAGCGCGATGACGCTCCGCTTGCCATGAGGGTCGCGCCCTCTGGCTTGGACGAGGTGGTTGGCCAGGATCACATTCTCGGGAAAGACAAGCCCCTACGCAGACTCATAGAGACCGGAACCCTCCGGGCCGCCATATTCTTCGGCCCGCCCGGAACAGGAAAAACATCCGTCGCTCGGATAATCGCCAAGAGGTTCGGTTCAAGGGTCTTCCATGTTAATGCTTCGGAGCTCAAGCCAAAGGACCTGGTCTCCGCGCTTGAGGCCGCGGAGGGGTTCTTCCAGTCAACCGGAAACCGTGCCCTGGTATTTGTTGACGAGATACACCGGTTTGACCGGAGGAGCCAGGAGGTCCTCCTATCCCGGCTTGAACGGGGTGGCCTGGTCTTCATAGGCTCAACCGTCCACAACCCCGGATTCGCTCTGTCCAAGGCCCTCCTTTCCAGGGTCCTTCTCTTTGAGTTCCGCGAGATAGGATACGAGGATGTCCTTCTGGGCCTGAAAAGAGCCGCAGAGAAGGAAGGCATTGATGCCCCGGATGATGTCCTTGAGCGGATAGCCAGGGCATCCGAAGGGGATCTCAGGAGAGCCCTGAATTACCTGGAGGCCTCGGCAATAGGTGGCAAGGTTGAGGGAGACACCGCGCGCGAGGTTCTCTCCGGCGCCTACATGCGTTTTGACAGGACAGGCGATGAGCGCTACGATATGATTAGCGCTCTGATAAAGAGCATAAGGGGTTCTGACCCGGACGCGGCCGCATACTGGTTCCTGAGGCTCCTGGATGCGGGCGAGGATCCCATTTACATAGCGAGGAGATTGCAGGTTCACGCGGCCGAGGATGTTGGCCTGGCTGATCCCAGGGCAATCCTGGTTGCCGACGCGGCGGCATCCGCGTTTGAGCGCGTTGGCAGGCCAGAGGGTGACATAATCCTGATGGAGGCGGTTCTGTTCCTCGCTACCAGACCAAAATCCAACACGGTCGTCAGGACAATCTGGGCAGTGAGATCGGCCATAGAGGAAGGGAAGGTCTATCCCGTTCCAGCGCACCTTATGGACAGCCACTACGCGCTGGCGAAGAAGCTGGGTCGCGGGAAGGGATACAAATATCCATATGTCAATAAGGGACCACAGGCGTATCTTCCCTCTGAACTCAAGGACACAAAGTTCTTTGAGCCTTCGGACGCGGGGGAGGAACGGAAACTTAAAGGAGACTTAACATGAACTATCTTTTGCATATCCTGGTTGGAATAGCAGGCCTCCTGATCGGGGCTTTTGTCGCTTTTTTGTGGGCTTCAGTGGGTGCCAGGCGCAAGGTTAGTGAAGCTGCGGCGCAGGCCGAAAAGGCCCTCGCGGAGGCAAAGGAG
>CBFGJU010000373.1:0-6207 GCA_965649155.1 Caldifarciminota bacterium
TTTTTAATGTGGTTCCTGTTCTCCCGTTTACGGTTGAGTCCTATCCGAGTCTCTCCTTGACCCATGGTATAGTGAATGGGCAGTTCCACTATCTCATAATCCTTATACCATTCCCTTATAGTGGGCGAGTCATTGTAAGAGAGAATAAAGCCTCCCCTGTGTTCCTTTAGAAGGTCATGAAGAAGGGCATGATTGAAATTGTCGTGATGCACGGGAAAGTTCCTTTGCGGATAAAGCCCTCTGAAGAGCGTGCTGTCCTCACCAAGGTAATATGGCGGATCGCAGTAGAGAAAATCATTCTCAAATTTCGGGATAATATCTTCAAAAGAGGCGCACCCCACGGTTATATTTTTAACATCAAAGTTTTTGACTCGTTCTATTAGCCGACGGTAGGTTTCCTCATTGGCATAAACGCTTGACATCCAGCCCAGAAAACCTGGGCCATACGAGAGATTATGGTTGAAATAGTAATGGACTGCCAGATCCAGGGGTGGCAATCTGATCTCGTGTTTCCAGTGCCTTTTTAGTTCTCTCTTGACACGGTTATAAGTTTCTTTTGTTGGACTCAGTCTGGACAGCTCGTGATACAGGTCAACAGGCTGATTGATTTGAACCTGCCAGTAGTTGACGAGAATGTCAAATATCTCAAATCCTATGACAGGAATTCCTAGCTCCTTAGCCACCGCGATCTCTATTGACCCGCCTCCGAAAAACGGCGAAACAAGTCTTGGTATATCATCCGGTATCCGTTCAATAACATAGCCAACCGCCCAGGTTTTGCCTCCGGCGTATCTCAATGGAGAACCAAGGTATCTCTTGTATTTCCTGCCCTTCCCCCTTAATTTGTGCAAAAATTCTTGCTTCCGGCTCAACGGAGACCAGAATGAACCAACTGGAGCCGGAAGGGTTGTTGGCCTATGATTTAGGTCTATTTTGTTTATCAAAGAACTGCAATCAGAAGTTCCGCTGGCGCTGGCAAAAATCTTCTCCTCGCTCACGCCCATATCTTAAACCCCCCCTTCAATCTCGCGCAAGCTCATGTTTTCCCCTCAATCTCACCCATCCCCGATCATCTCCTTCACCCTCTCGTGCGCTTTCTGGAGGAGCGCGCGCTGGCTTTTGTATCTGGCCCTCTTTTCAGCCTCTTCAAACTCAAACCACCCCGCGTCCTCGTGCTCGTGCGAGAGCCTCGGTTCGTTCTCGTGCACCATGGCCAGGAAGAATATGACCTTCTTGTGGATTGAGTCGCCGTCCCTCTTGAACCAGTATTCAATAACCTCCCGGAAGTCCGGGACCATCTCCACGCTGGTAAAACCCGTTTCCTCCGCGAGCTCGCGCCGGGCCGTGTCCTCCTCGGTCTCGCCGTCCTCAAGGTGGCCCTTTGGAAATCCCCAGTATGACGGGTGCTTGAGAAGCAGATAAAGGGGCCTGCCGTTTTCTATCCTGAAAACTATTATCCCAGCGGACCTCTCAAACCTGGTCATTTCCCCACCTCCTTCTGGTTTCTCTCTATCCACTCCGCGGCCCTCGCCAGCCTCCGGAGGCAGGTTTCTTTCCCAAGCGCGGCCATCATCTCAAAGAGTCCCGGCCCGAATGTCATCCCGGAGAGCGCGAGCCTGGCGGGATGTATCAGCTTCCCCGCGGGAATTCCCTTTTCATCAGCGAGCGCGCGGAGTGCCGATTCTATTTCCGCTGGCTCCCACTTCTGGACGCGGGAGAGCCTTTCCGCGAGACACGCCAGAGCGTTCGCGGTCTCCGGGCCACGGAAGTGTTTTTTGACCCCGGCCTCGTCGTAGGCCTCGGGTTCCCGGAAGAAATATCCGGATATCTCCGGCAGTTCTCGCAGGGTTTTGGCCCTGTCCCTGAACAGGGGGATTATCTTTCGGATGGTCTCGGCGTCTTTGTAGCCGGCCTTCTCGTAAAAGGGCAGGGATAGCTGGAAGAGCTTGTCCTCGTCGGTAGCGCGCAGGTATTCCCCGTTCATCCACAGGAGCTTGTCGTAGCTGAACACCGCTCCCCTGACCGAGAGCCTTTCCAGGCTGAAGGCCTCGGCCATCTCTTCCAGGGACATTATCTCCCTGTCATCCCCCGGAGACCAGCCCAGGAGGGCCAGATAATTGACAACCGCGTCCGGGAGATACCCCTCGGCCCTGATATCCTTTATCGCAAATGCCCGTTTTGGCCATGTGCGACCGCCTACCTCGCCCTCCCTGCTGACATCCTGCGCGGTTCTCTTTGACATCTTGCCCTTGCCGTCTGGCGAAAGAATGACCGGCAGGTGAACGAACGCCGGATGTTCCCAGCCAAAAGCCTCATACATTATAACATGATAAGGCACCGAAGGGAGCCACTCGTCCGCGCGCATGATGTGGGTTATGCCCATGTCGTGGTCGTCAACCACATTAGCGAGGTGATATGTTGGCCAGCCGTCAGACTTCAGGAGCACTATGTCCTCCAGCTCCCGGCACTCGTATGTTATCTTGCCTCTCAGTGTGTCCACGAAGCTTATCTGGCCAGAGAGCGGCACCCTCAGCCTGATTACATGAGGTTCCCCATCGCGCATCCTGGCCTCGGCCTCCTCAGACGAGAGGTTCCTGCAGGCCCTGTCGTAGCCAGGCTTGAGGCCTGCCTTCCTGCGCTCATCTCTCACCTTCTCAAGGCGCTCCGGCGTGCAGAAGCACGGATACGCGGCCCCGCGTTCCACGAGCTCCCGCGCCTTTTCCGCGTATATCTCCCGCCTCTCTGACTGGAACAGGGGCCCCTCGTCCGGGGGTATGCCCAGCCAAGCGAGGCTCTCGGTTATGTCCTGGACAGAGTCCGGCACGAACCGGGCCCTGTCAGTGTCCTCAATCCTGAGGATGAAGACTCCGCCTGTTTTCCTGGCAAATAGCCAGTTGTAAAGGGCAGTCCTCGCGCCCCCGAGGTGCAGGTAGCCCGTCGGGCTTGGCGCGAAACGAACCCTGGTTTCTCTCTCGCTCATAGTTATATTATGATCCCCGGACGCGCCCGGATTCAAAACCCCCCCATCCTGTCACCCTCTATACAGGTAAGAAGATCTCTTTATAAATAAAAGCTTCTTACCAGTAAAGAGCCTGACAGCCTGCCGGAACTGAGCACTATTACCTGTGTGAGATGGGAAACCCAGACGAAGATCGTCCAGGCCCTCGGCAGGCGCGACGCCGCGGTCCTCATCGCCATAATCAACATGGGATCGGTCTCCAACGAGGAGATAGCCAGGGCAACCGGATATTCGGTCAGGACAGTCCAGAGGGCGATGAGATCCCTTGTCTCAGCGGGATATGTGGCAAGGGGCATCCGCGGCCCATTCCGGCGACTCGCTCCCGGCGAGCGGATGACATCCGAGAGACGGTTTGCGGTTCCGGAGGACGAGCTTTCCGACCTCTACAGGACATACGGCCAGGAAAGGGTTGACGAGGCAATCCGTGTCCTTGAATACACCTATGCGCTGAGCAGAACACAACCCCGTTGTCCCCTAGCCATCCTGAAGGCCGTTTTGAAGAGAAACGACCTGCGATACCCGGCAGGTTATGTAAGGCAGGACAGGGTCAGAGGATACTCCGAGGATCAACTCGCTCAGGCCAGAGAGGCCTTTGCCTCGCTTTGCCCCAGTGAACGCCAGGCCTACATCCAGAAGGCATACACCCTGATATACGCCAGGACAGGCTCTCACGAGAGAGCCCTCGCGAGGTGCCACGCGGGCGCGCTCGCGCTGTTCATGAGGGAAAGAGGTTTCCGCCTCGCGGGTTCCGATCCCCCGCCTTGATTTCCTTTTGCTTTGCGGGACCGGAAAGTCCCGCCTGGGAATGGAAAATATATCCCAGCGCGGGTTTTCCAACCCACCAGGGAACCATCTCCGATTCCCCCCTTCTCCGTGCCCCCTGCGGCCTGTTTCCGACCCACGGGAGCGGCCTTTGGCCCGATCCTGGCCAAATCCGATCCTGTAAGTCCTTTATTATCAAGAACTTATGATCTAAGTCCTTGCGCAGAGCCAACTTAGCCGGATAATCCCTGAAAACCGCATTATTACAGGAGAAATGATTGTTCGGATCAGGGCTTGACAATGCTATATACTTTACGCCTGGCATAAGGTGGTATAAAGTGGCTAAGATGCCTAAAAACAGGAATGGCGCCCTTGCGGCTGTGGATCCCAAGGGCCGGGTGGTCATTCCCGGAGGCGTCAGGGACCACCTCTTGAAGGTAATAAAAAGGGCCATGGCAAAGCCGTCGCGCAGGTTGGTTATGACCCAGCTGGGCGAGCCGTGCATCGTGGTCTATCCGGAGCCGGAGTGGGAGAAGGTGGAGGAGCAGCTCAGGGACCTTGATTCCAGGCCAGGGCCGGGCAGGGCCGCGGCCAGGCTGATTCAGGGTTTCGCGGAGACGGTTGATGTTGATTCCGCGGGCAGGGTCGTCATCCCCGGCCACCTCGCGGAGCACGCTGGCATAAAGGACAAGGCCCTTTTCGTGAAACTGCCGAGAGGATTTGAGATATGGTCGCCGGAGAGGTATCAGGAATACTCGGAGGATGTGGAACTGCCACAGGGCCTGAGGCTGTGATGCATAAGCCGGTCATGGTGGCGGAGACCCTTTCCCTTCTGGACCTTCACAGGGGAGATTTCGTTGTTGACGGCACCGTCGGTTTCGGCGGCCACGCGACCGAGTTCCTCAAGGCCGTTGGGCCAGAAGGCCTCGTCCTCGGGGTAGAGAAAAACATCCTGACCGTTCGGGAGGCCGGGCCGGCACTTGCCAGGCAAGGTATAAGGGTCATGCACGGGGATTTCAGCAGGATAAAGGAGATCCTCTCGGAGGGGATGTTCCCACCACCGCAGGCGATTTTCCTTGACCTGGGCCTCTCGTCTTTTCTCCTGGAGGCCTCTGGCCTCGGATTCTCATTCAAGCGCGAGGATGAACCCCTGGACATGCGCTATGACCCCGGCGAGGGCATCACTGCCAGGGATGTCTTGAACGCCCTGTCGGCCGACCAGCTCGCGGAGCTCCTGCGCGAATACGGCGAGGAGCCCGCGGCGCACGCCATAGCCAGGCGGATCGTTTCTGCCCGTCCGCTTGAAACCGTCCGCGATCTCGTTTCCTGCGTTGAAAGGGCCCTCCCCCCAGGACGGAGGGGAAAGGCGCTTCACAGGGTCTTCCAGGCCATCCGGATGTTCGTCAACGACGAGCCTGGCGCGCTCGCGCGCGGCCTGGTCCACGGCCTATCCTCTCTCCGGAAAGGCGGAAGGCTCGCTGTCATTTCCTATCACTCCATAGAGGACAGGCTCGTGAAGTTCTCCGGGAGGTTTCCCGGAGCCGAACCCGTCACAAAGAAACCCCTCCGTCCTTCCCCTGAGGAGAGGGCGGATAATCCGAGGTCTCGCTCCGCGAAGCTTCGCGTCATAGAAAAAAAGGGAGAGATTGATGAAGAAGTCTCTTTTGGCATTCTTTCTCCTGTTCGCCCTTCTGTTTCCTTTGGCCTGGGCTAACAGCACGGTTTATTCCGAGGCACGGGGCCTAGCGGAAATGAAGTCCCGGCTCGCGTCTGCCAGGCGAGAATACAACCTGGTCAGGTCTCGTCTCGCTCAGGAAGAGAGGCTCCTGGTCATAGAGCATAGGGCAAAGAACATAGGGATGACTTACCCGGAGGTAATGGCAGTTGACAAGAACGAGAACGCTGGTTCTCCTGCTCCTGGTGTGGGCCGTCGCGATAGCCTTGCGCTTGGCGTGGGTCCAGTGGCTGGGCGCCAGTAAATACAAGGAGCTGGGGACGAGGCAGTTCCTGACCCGCGTGGAGCTCCCCGGGGAAAGGGGCATAATATACGACAGACGCGGCGCGCTACTGGCGGGCAATAGCCTTGGTTTTAACCTATACCAGTCCGGCCCTGTATCAGATCCAAAGGGCGCGCTTGCCAGGCTGGGCATCTCGCCAGTGTCCATGGGGGGCAAGAAGGCCGTTCTCCTCGCGAGGGGGCTTTCGCCGGAGGATACGGCCGGGTTGTCCGGCATAAAGGGCATCTTCTCCAGGCCGGGTAGCCCGCGCTTCTGTCCCCTCGGAGACGCCACCAGGGGAGTCGTTGGCAAGGTCGGCCACGATGGGGTGGGGCTTTCCGGAGCCGAGATGATCCTGGAGAAATATCTGGCAGGTGAACCAGGCTACGAGGTCTATCTCAGAACGGCTGATGGCGAGCCAATAGCAAT
>CBFGJU010000374.1:0-2736 GCA_965649155.1 Caldifarciminota bacterium
TACCCTTGCTGAGTGCCTTAAATCAATCCCCTCAGGCAGGCTGAAAGACCTACGCTGGAAAACCTTTGGGGTTACGGGGTGGCTAATTAAAAACTTCTTTGGTGCCTACTGCGCCACACTTCAGGCATCTGCCGTTATTATCAAAGGCTTGATTGGTGCATCCCCGACGGGTACATCCAACATTGCCACACCTGCGGCACCTGTAGAGAACATTGTCACACCTATGACCTTCCCGTTTTCCTGGACATGTTGCCATTTCAAAAACCTCAGTTTGGTTTATGTTTTTGCCTTTTCATCTTGCCCCAAATTATAAAACAGACAGATGCAACCACTTTAAGGGGCGTATGAAATCAGGATTTTCCGAACGCAGATCGCGCTCTGACCGATAATCACAGGGCAGGCACAAGGCCTGCCCCTACATATCTTACCGGATTGAGGTCTGCCGGTTTCGGAGGGTTTATTTTTGGCCAAAGATGGCCCTACACCCCCGGAACCCACAAACACCTCCCCAGCCTCCTCGCCTTCCCCGTGTTTATGAAATATAGGGTCAGCGCCGCGGCGACCGCGTCCAGAGCGTCCGGGTCAAGTTTCTGCCAGATGTCCTTCCCTATGTTGGGAACGAACTCAGCGAGGAGAAGGAGGCGCTGGAGCTGGCCCCGCTCGCTCAGCTTGTTGGCAAGAGGCCCATATGAGCCAGCCCTGGATAACATGACAAAGCTCGCGTGGGGATAGACCTCGTAGATCTTGCACCTGCCCCTGAACCCCGTTGCGAAGCCTTCGGCCTTTGGTTTTCCCCGAATGCCGAGCAATTCCCTCGCACAGTCGTGCAGTGCGGGCATGAATCCTCCGCCGGGAGGAAAACACGGTATTCCCATGTCCCAGAGGGCCTGTTCCTCGTCCCGCCAGAACCTGCCCTTCCTGGGCAGATATATCGGGCAGTCCAGTGCTAATTCCGTTATCCCCGCGTCCCGGAACATGTCTATGAGCTCCTTCCCTGTCCTGAACCGGAAAAGTCCCTCCATGGCCAGGCCCTTATCCCCGGCCCTGATCGTGGCAAGGACAGAGGGTTTTTTTATTGCGAGGTCTATTCCAGCGCAGATCATTAGCGTATTATCCTCCCATCGGCTACTCTGAGACCTATCTGAAATATGACGGGGTCGTCAACATGCCTGTATATGCCAGGGTCATGGAGCCGTTCATACTCAAGGAAAAGCATGAGCGTGCCCCCTTTGCCCCTTATGAAAAACCCTGTCTCTGCCCTCGCGTCCGCATATGTAGCCCACCTGTAGCCATCCAGCTTCAGATCAGCATCAAGGTAAGGCCCCCAGTTCCACGATGGCATCAGTCTGAGCCCCGTTTCCAGAGACCATGTGAGGCTCGTTATCCTATCCGTTGGGTCATCAAGCCAGAGGACATACCTGTGGACTCTAGCGTGAAATGGTTTTCGGATTATACCAGCGTGGACGCTTGAAAAAATCAGGGTTCTCTCGTCACGGTCAAGGTCGTGCTTGCAACGGTGGGTGAAACCAAGCTGAGCAGATGCACCCATCAGTCCCCAGGAGACGAACGCGCCTTCCTCCCAATAGAGCGCGAGGGGTTGGAACCTGATGTCCGAGTGAGGACTGGCGACAAGCTCGTTCGCGCCGTAGATGGAGAGGCTCGTGCCCCTTATCCTGAAAAGCTCCAGAAGTCCCCCTATCCGGATTGACCAGGCATAGGTTGTATCCGGCAGATAGGTGCCGGCAGAGGCCCAGGCTCCCATATTACCGAGATAAGCTCCTCCTGTATCCCCCAGGGGGTTCATCAGGACGCTCCTGGCGGGAAACGGGACAGCGAGGAGCGCTAGAATCAATCCAATCATCAGAAAATCCCCATAGGGCAGACCAGGCTTGCTCCCACGCCGGTCCTGAATTTCCCCGCGCCTGCCCGGATCCCGGAAACCCGGAGATAGCCGTCCCCCACCTCGTATAACAGGGGATTCACGGTTATCCCCCTGGCAGGGGAGGACATGGAAAGAATGAGAGCACAGAGCACCTGAATATTATATCAGTTGTCAGATCGGGTTTTCAAACCCGATGGCCTCGGTTAAAAAGGGTCCGGGTAGCCCCGGACATTTACGCCCAGGGCCGTGAAAATCGCCGGTTCTCGGGGAGCATGAAAACCCCTTTCTACCCATAAATAATTGAATACGAGGCTCGCCTGGGCTTATCATATGAGCCATGGCTTTGGATTTTCTCACCTTGAACGAGGTATTTGTTGAGGGCCCCTGCCCGGCTTTCAATGTCAACAACCTTGAGTTCATCCAGGCCGTGTGCGAGGCCGCAAGGCTTGAGGGAAGGCCCGTCATCGTCGCGGCTACCGAAGGGGCATTATCTTACGCTGGGCCAAAGGTTCTCCCCGCAATGGTCAGGGCTGTTTCGGAGGAGAAGGGGGTCCGGGTTGCCCTGCACCTTGACCACGGGAAAAGCCTTGATGCCATCAGGATGGCCCTTGATGTGGGATTCTCCTCCGTTATGTTTGACGGCTCGCACCTGAGTTTTGAGGAAAATGTGAAATTCACGGCCGAGGCCGCCAGATTGGCCCACGACCGCGGCGCTACATGCGAGGGCGAGATAGGGGTCCTGGCTGGTGTTGAGGACACGGTTTCCTCGGACAGGGCCTTGCTGACGGATCCGGACGAGGCTGGTCTGTTCGTTGAAGGAACAGGGGTTGACGCCCTTGCCGTTGCTGTTGGCA
>CBFGJU010000374.1:2746-6176 GCA_965649155.1 Caldifarciminota bacterium
ACATCCCACGGCGCTTATAAATTCAAGGGCGAGCCTATGATAGACCTTGAGAGGCTTGAGGCCATACGCGAGCGCGTCAGTGTTCCCCTTGTTCTCCACGGGGCCTCAGGTGTTCCCGCGGATATCCTGGAGGATTTGCTTGGGCTTGGTATAGAGCTTGAGGGAGCAAGAGGGGTTCCTGATGACCAGATAACCGAAGCGATAAGGCGCGGGGTTATGAAGGTAAATGTTGACACGGATCTCAGGCTGGCCTTCCTCGCGGGGATGTTGGGTTACATAAAAAACAACCCAAAGGAATTTGATCCCAGGAAATACCTGGGGGCAGGAAGAGAGAGGGTTGTTGAAATAGCGGGCCAAAGGATGAAGATTGTAGGGCCAGGCCACCGTGCCTGACCTATCTAAATATTTAACGAAACCCTCGCCAATGCCCAGATACCCCATGCCTGGCCCCACCGGACATAATTCGTCCTGTTGAAGATAAATCTCCCTCTCTGATAGCCAAACCGGCCCTTCCTGTCCATGAAGAGGCTCGTGAGCGCGTCTGCGATTTTCAAAGCCCTTTCGGTTTTCCCAAGCTCCGCCATGACTCCAGCCGCGACAGCGAGCGTGTGGACATCCAGAGGATACCTTTTGCCCACGCGCCAGAGAGGCAGGCCATCCGGGCCAAAGAGGTTTTTCTCGTAGAAATCTACCGCTTTCTCAAGTGGGGCAGTGAATTCGTCGCCCAGCGTCTTTTTGAGAGAGATGAGCGCGAGGATAACAAAACCAGTGTGAAAGTTGTCAATGTAGGAGAACATCCCATAGCCCTCTCCATAGGGCCAGCCGCCGTCATCTCTCTGGAGCGCGAGGGAAGCCCTCGCGGCTCTGAGTGCCTCATCTGCGAACCCTGCCCTCCCCAACGCGGACGCCAGAAGGAGGTTGGCGTTGTGAATTCGGTAATTATCAAGGGGCGTGTAGCTGAAAAAACCGTCAGGAGACCTTTTCAGGCACTTCAGGATGTTTCCGGCCCCCTTTTTGATCAGTCCGGCAGTGGCAACACCAAACGCTTCCCCGGCGTCCATGAGCGCGTGAAGCACGAACGCGGTGTTGACTGCTGTTGGCGTTCCGGCCGGCACGAAAAAGGCCCTTGACTGCCAGGGGAAAGGGTATCCCCAGGGGAATGTTTCATCAAGGAGCGAGATGACATCCACGGCCTTTTGCAGGAGCGATCGTTCCCCTTTTGGCGCGGAGATTTTTGGTTTTGGGCAGGCCCTGCAGATTCTCGCGTATGCCGAGAGGCACAGGGCCAGGGTTTTTGGGTTGATCGTTTCCTTTATGCCGAGCAAGGGCCTTATGTTCACGGGCTTTTTCCTCACGGCGTGGGTGAAGATCAACCTGGCCCTCGCGCCCGGCAGGGCCCTCGCCAATGGCGAGAGGAGCGCGTCATATGGATCGTAGCCCGCGTAGCCTTTGGACTCAAGCCAGGCAAGGGCCCTATTCAGAGCATCCCTTGATCTTTCGTATGCATCCATCGGTAAAACTCACCAGGTTCCTGAACTCCTCCATGTCTTCTGGCTGGACAGGCCTTGCCGGAGGGGTCTTGACCGTCAAGGGATTCACGAAGGTGTTTCCCTTGAACATCTCAAAGTGTAGGTGGGGCCCGGTCGCGAGGCCGGTCGCGCCAACATAGCCTATTATCTGGCCCTGGGAGACCTTTTGCCCTGATTTGACGGCTATCTTTGAAAGGTGGCCGTATCCGGTCTGGAACCCGTTCGGGTGTTTTATCCTTACATACTTGCCGTAACCACCCTTCCATCCCGCGAATGTCACGGTTCCCTCGCCGAGAGCGTGAACCGGTGTCCCGGCTGGGGCCGCGTAGTCAACACCCTTGTGAGGCCTGTATATCTTGAGAATGGGATGATACCTGCTTCCCGAGTACCCGGATGAGATCCTGTAGACCTTAAGCGGGCTTTTCAGGAATTCTCTTCTCAAGGACTGGCCCGCGCTGTTGTAATAGTCATCCTTGAACCTGTAGGCGATATTCTTGCCGACTGTCTTCCCGTCATACTCGGCCCAGAGCACCGAGCCATAGCACGCGAGGGTGTCAGCCAGGTAATTCTTTTCCACCACAAGAAAAAAAGAATCCCCTTTCTGGCACTCTGTCGTGAAATCAATATCCCAGCCGAATATGTCCGCAAACTGGATTAGGACCGGGTCCTTTTCGCCCAGCGCGAGAAAAGCGAGATAGAGGCTCTGGTCAACCTCCCCCCTTACAAATTCAACCCTCTTCTTGAAATCAGGGGTTATCCTCTCCGTTTTAAGCCCATTGCCAGTGAAATCAAACCTGGTTGTGTTGAAGCCCCTTGTGTAGTCAAGCCTGGTGAGGTGCCCCTCAGCAATGTAAAATTTCAGAGTGTCGCCAGGCCTTATCTTTCTGGCGCCTATGACAGAGTCAACCGCTCTGAGGGCCTTCAGGTAGTCCTCACCATCAAGCGCTCTGTCCAGGATGGTTGCAAGCAGGTCACCCTCCCGAACCACGCTCGTGGCAGTGGGGGAAGCCTCAGGGGCTAGCTGTGGTGGTGGAGGAGGTTCCTCATGTGTTTTGCGACAGCCCAGCGCAAGCAGGATAGCCATAGACACAAGAACAAAAGCTCTCAAAGCTCCGAGATTATACTCCAACAGGGCTTCTCCGCGCTTGCTATAAGAGCCGGCCTGGCCATAAACTATGGCCATGATGATCCTGCCTGTCATCTCTTGGACCCTGGTATCAACCGATACCATCAGGTCCGCTGTTGTTTCGGGGAATCTCGCTGTTCGGGCAGAGGTTCACCGCGGAGACCCTCGCTATTTCGTGAGCGTCTCAACCCCACATGCTACCTGGCAGATAGATGTTGATTGGAAGCCCGGAACCGACATCCAGGTTACGGATGACGGCTGTCTCGTGCTCACGCAGGCCAAGCGGATGAGCGTATACAGAGATGCCAAGCTATCCTGGGCCATGGACATCGGCAACGGCCTTCCGCTTGTCCTCGGAGAGCATGTCCTCGTGAACTCAAACCGGGGGATCGTGCTCTACTTTACCTCCGGATTCAAACCGGTTGGCGAATACGAAGTCATCCCCCCGATGGACATATCCGAATCCATGGTGGCTGGAATATGGAACGGGAGGCTGAGACTATACCGGGATAAGGTGAAGGAGTGGCCCTTGCCTTATGAGTATCCCAGGTTCGTTGAGATCTGCGTAGGCGGTGTCGCGGTTGCTTTCCCGCACAACCTGGTTTTCTTTGACTTCGCTGGCAAGAAACTCTGGGACAAGGATCTCCCCGTTTCCACCTCTGCCATGCACTTTGGCGGCGGCCTCATCTGGGTCGCCGGGACTGACACGGGGACTAGAAAGGGGATTCTCTGGGCCTTTTCCGAGGGCGGAGAGGAGTGCTATAAGATCACCTAC
>CBFGJU010000375.1:0-6138 GCA_965649155.1 Caldifarciminota bacterium
TCCGAGATAATGAACACCAGGCTCATAACAGGCAGGCCCGGCATAACCCTTGACGAGGCTTATGCCCTGCTCAGGACCAACAAGATAGAGAAGCTTCCCATAGTGAACGAGGCCGGCAAGCTGGTTGGACTGGTAACCCTCAGGGACATGCTCCGCAGGGAGGAGAAGCCGATTGCCACGGTTGATTCCCACGGCAGGCTCGTCGTCGCCGCGGCAGTAGGCGTAGTGGACTGGGAGAGAAGGATTCCCTTGCTCCTGGAAGCGGGCGTGGACGCTCTGGTGGTGGATACCGCGCACGGCCACTCGGAGATGGTCATGGATGTGGCCAGCAAGATAAGAAAGGCTTTTGATGTTCCGCTGGTTGTGGGGAATGTCGCAACCGCAGAGGCCGCGCGTGACCTTGCGAAGCTGGGGGTGGACGCGATAAAGGTAGGTGTGGGCCCCGGCTCAATATGCACCACCAGGGTCGTTGTCGGGGTTGGGGTTCCCCAGCTGACCGCCATAACCGAGTGCGCGTCCGCGCTGAAGGAATTCAACATTCCCCTGATTGCTGATGGTGGCATAAGGTATTCCGGGGACATCGTGAAGGCCCTTGCGGCCGGCGCTTCATCGGTCATGCTTGGCAACCTGCTCGCGGGTTCGGACGAGGCTCCTGGCGAGACCATTCTCATAGAGGGCAGACGTTACAAATCATACAGGGGAATGGGTTCTCTCGGAGCCATGGTGGGCGGCGAGTCCTCTGACAGGTATTTCCAGCGCGGTGCGCAGAAATTCGTTCCGGAGGGCGTTGAGGGTGTCGTGCCATACAAGGGTCCGGTTTCCGAGATCATATTCCAGATGGTTGGCGGGCTTCGCTCCGGCATGGGATATGTGGGCGCCAGGACAATAAACGAACTGCAGGAAAAAGCCAGGTTCGTCAGAATCACCAAAGCAGGTGTCCTGGAAAGCCATCCCCACGATATAATCATCACCCGGGAGGCCCCGAACTACGAGGTGAGGAAAGACTAGGGATGTGGGTTTTCTATCAGTCGGATGAGGGTCTCGCTCGCGTGGATGACCCTGCCTCCGCGGCAGAGCTCTGGAAGAACCGCAGGCCCCTATGGCTCCACGCTGAGCCCGATGACCTATCGTTTCTCGCTGACACCTGTGGTTTCCACTCCATAGCCATAGAGGAGTGTGAGCGTGAGACCCCTGTCCCGAAGGTTGAGGACTTCGGTTCATATCTGTTTGCTGAATTGCACATGCCCGTTTGCCTTGGAGACAGGATAGATGTCTATGAGATGGATGTATTTTTGGGCAAGGATTTCCTTGTTACATATCTCAGACAGTATATACCCGGTTTCACCATCTTGCTCTCAAACCGTGACAACATATCCAAGCGTCTTCCATCGCCACCCAGATTGCTCAGATGGCTATTGGACCAAACCTTTTTTCAAAACCTCTGGGAACTCCTTGAGGATATGGACGACCGCATGGACGCGATAGAGGATCAGCTTGCTGGCTGGAACCTCGGTCACTCGGTTCTGAGAAGAATAACAGCGACCAACGCTGTTGTCGGCAGGATCAGGAAGAGCATGATGTTTCACCAGAGGATACTTGAGGAGCTCACGGAAGAGGCGCGTGGTTTCGTTCCACATGAAGACATGCCCTACATCCTTGACCTGGTTGACAGGCACCACAGGCTACTTTCCGAGACCGATTATCTCCAACAGAGGGGCGAAACCCTTTACCAGCTGTTCGTTGACTCAAAGGATTACCAGTCAAACGAGATAATGAAGGCGCTCACGGTTGTCGCGACAATAACCCTGCCAGCTCTGCTTATAGCGAGCATATATGGCATGAACTTCAGGCACATGCCTGAGCTGGAGCAATGGTGGGGTTATCCCGCGGCAATAGTCCTGATGATCGCGGTGGGGGTCATTATATTTATATATATGAAAAGGAGAAAATGGCTTTAGGGACAGATCTTTGCCTGTCCTGTTTTGGTTCATCTCTCATATGCGCCCATGTCAAATCCCCCTCCCTGCGGTCTCCCTACCCCATCAAGGTCAATCGTTGGCGCGCCCGCGTGTGTTCCCGCGTCTATGGCTGGTGAGCCGGACAGGAGGTGATAGTTCCCATCGGAGCCAAAACCCGTCAATGTGAACCGAGGGTTCCCGTATATGTTCCCCGGCCCTATGTTTCCAACCTGTGACGAATCATAGCTTTGGCTCCCCCGCTCAAGAACGCTGTTGCTCTCTGGCATGTAGAACAGGCAGTATTCCATCGTGAGGTTCGTTGCTCCTGCCACGAATATGGGCGAGTTCGGGCCCCTGCCGGAGAAAATTGCGTTCCTGACGGTAAGGTTCACCGGCACATCCGGATAATCATACTGGACATGCATGAGGTAGTTTTCGCCAAGCGAATCGTCAACCGTGATATTTATCAGCTGGAAGCTCCCACCCGCTTCCGAGTGTATCACTATGGGAGACCAGGGAGTAGGGGAGGGATCGCCGTCTCCCCTCCCGTAGACCAGGCAGTTTATCGCTTTTGAACCGCCTCCCCAGAGTTTTATTCCGTCGCAGGAGTTGTTGGCAACGAGGCACTCGTGTATGTATGTGTTGGCCGCCTTTGAGTCAAGGCCATCCCCACGGTTATGCTCTGCTTTTGTATTTGCTATCTCAATGGGCCCCTCGGATGCCTCTATCCCGAACCCGTCGGGCCTGTCATAGGGGCCAGGGCCGTCGCCTCCCTGATAGTAATGCCCCGAATAGGAAAGCTCACAATCCTTTATGACGATATTTCTCCAACCGCCATGTTCTCCAGATGGCCCACCTATTGATCCGAAGCCACAATAGGTTATCCGACACCCGAGAATCTGCAGGTCATTCGCGTCCCCTATGTTTACGCCGAACTCGTCCATGTTGTGTATGTAAAGATCTTTGAAGACCGCGTGGTTCAGCGGCCCTCCGAGTGCCTCTATGCCATCCCTGAACCAGGAGCCGCCATCCGAGCTTATTTCCAGGTTCTCAAGCCTTATGTAGCTTTTGCCAGATAGATCAATCGCGGCCGCCAGGTTCTCGCTTCCCGCTAGCAGGGGCCGGTTTCCTTCCTCCCCGCGGATGGTTATCCACCCATTGGAGGTGCCAGATGGAGGGATGATTATGTCATCGTCATAGACAGAGAGGTGATATGTCCCTCCAAGAATTATCAAGGTATCACCAGGCGCGAGTTGTCTTGAGCCGTATCCGGGCGTTGCCCATGGCTGTTCGCGACTGCCTGGGTTTGAGTTGTCCCCGTCTGGCGAGACATAGAAGACCCTGCCCGCGGGCGCCGGAGAACCATTACTGCAAGCCAGCGAAACTGCACATAAGAGGATCAAAACCTTTTTCATGATCTTCGCAGTTGCAGTATGACAATTTGCTGATTGCCCCTACTCCGCCTTCTTACCCTCCGGGTGTTTCGGTTCAACCCTGCACGAGACTACACCGTCCTCTATGACGAGAACGCACCTCCCGCCACCCTCTCCTCCCAGAAGTGCATCAACCATGGGGTCCATGACCTTCTCCTGCACCAATGACGGGATCTGCTCCCCGAAAGTGCCTGAGTCATATGCGGCCTGCGCTATTTCCTTGATGATCTGGGGGTCAATATCCACATCTGTCTGCCACTTTTTCTTTATCTCCTCAACCTGAGCGTTGACCTTTCGCCTGGTTATCTCCTCCAGTTGCTCAACCGAAAGAGGGTTGAAAAGAAGTATGTCGTCAAGCGCTGGGCTTATCTCCTCAAGGATGGGCGCGATCGTGACCGAAAGGCCCTCGGTCTCGTCCGGGCCCCTCACGAACCCTATTGCTTTTCTCTTCGTTACCTCATAGCCTTCTCCGGATAGGGTCAGTATTATCGTGTTGTTTGAGAGGCTGATGAGCCTTCCGGCCGCGTCCGTGAACTGGCCTTCCATGAAGCACTCCGCGAGGAATCTCGTCACGACAGGGTCCGCCAGGTCTATGTTCCTGAAATACAGGACAGAGTGAGGATTATCCTGGGCCGCTTTTGCCAGCTCCCCACGCTGGCCAAACCCGACATAGCCAGGAGGAGATCCTATGAGCTTCGCGATGTGGTGCTCCTCGCTATATTGGCTCATGTCAAACTCAATGAGCTTCTCCTTTCCCCCGTAGACATACTCAGCTATTGCAATGGCCATCTCCTTTTTCCCAACCCCGTGCGGCCCCACGAACGCTATTACCCCGTCGGGCCTCTGGGGCCTGGTGTCCAGCCTGAGTTTTGTTATCTTTATGATGTGAGATATCCTGGAAGCGGCCTCGTCCTGACCGACGACCCGTTCCTTCAGGTATCTGGTGAGGCCATCGTAGAAGACCCTCGGATCCTGGTTCACTATGTTGACAGGTATCCCGCTCATCTCCGATATCGTAGCGGAGACCAGCTCGTCCGCGAGCTCATCCTGACCGTGGAGCGCGGCCCGGGCCGCGGCCCGGTCAAGAAGGTCTATTGCCTTGTCCGGAAAAGACCTCTGCGGAAGGAAGAGATGGGAAAGTCTGACGATGCTCTCAAGGACCGCGTCCGGGATGGTTATGCCGTGGAACTTCTCAAAGTCCGGTTTCAGGCCCATGAGTATCTTCATGGTATCCTCCGGAGTTGGTTCATCAATGAGAACCGGATTGAACCTCCGGGCGAGGGCCTCGTCCTGAACGAAATACCTGTAATACTCCTCGGTTGTTGTTGCGCCTATGACGGTTATCTCGCCGGTCCCCAGCGCGGCCTTCATCAGGTTAGCGACATCTCCAAGGCCCTCCTTGCCGCCTGCCGCGACCAATGTGTGTATTTCGTCTATGAAGACTATTATCTGCGGGTTCTCTTTTACCGCGGAGACGATCTCCTTCACCCTTTTCTCTATCTCGCCGTAATATGCGGCGCCGGAGACCAGGTTGCTTCTCAGTATCTCAAATATTATCTTCCCCTTAAGCCTGTCAGGGACCTCACCCCTTCCCATTCTGGCCGCGACAGCCCTTACCACTGCTGTTTTTCCAACGCCCGCCTTGCCTATCAAAAGGGGGTTGTTCTTTATGCGCCTGCAAAGGGTTTCTATTATCGCGTTGACCTCTCTTTCTCTGCCTATGACGGGCATGGCCGTAGGGGACATGACCTCCTCGGTGAGGTTGCGGCCATAAGACATCAGGGTATCCGGAATCGCGACCGTTATGGCTGGCCTTTTTTCGGCCGCCTCCAGGAAACCGTCTCGCAATTCCTTTAGCGCGTTCCTGTCCAGGGGCGCGAGTCCGCGTTTCGCCAGCGCGTCAAGGAAGTGGAGCACGCTCGCGTAATCAGAGCCCTTTTCCTTAGCCAGCTCAACCGTGGCAACGAAGAGCTCCTGGGTCTCCTTCGGCACCCTGACGGTTTCCACCGCGCTGTTGCCGTATTTCTGACTTATGTGTTTGTTCAACTGCTCCTTGTAGGTTCCGATGTTGGGCGTCTGTATTCCGTATGTATCAATGAGCGCGAGAAGAATATGATGGGGCGAGAGCACGCCACCGGTTTTCTTTGCCAGGGCCTTTGCCCTCCGATACATCTCGGCCAGGTCAGGTGAAAAGTGGGATAGCACTTCCTCGCCTGTCATTCCCATTCCTCGTCTTTTCCTCCGGTGTCCTCGCCAGTGGCCTCCTCCAGAATATCAGCCATTGTCTTTCCGCCGAACCTCTTTGTTATGATGGTGTCGTAGTGGTCGGATGTGCTCGCGACCGCCATCAGGCCGTCAAGGAGTTGTTCCCTGGTAAGGCCCTCTCCCAGGAGGTTGTATTCAAAGATTATGCTTGATGAGTCGGGATCATCGCTCTCGTAATAACCGAAAGCCCCGAAGCGGAATTCTGAGTTAGCCTTTATCAGGAACATGGCCAGTTCCCCTGTCAAAGGCGTCCCGATCGTGACACGGGACCAGATGTTGACCACGGAGCGCTTCTGGTCTTCTTTTGAGAAGGGATGAACGAACACATGGACTATGGTTGTGCCGTGTCTGAGCCAGAACCCGTTGTCCTCAAGGGGAAAGAATCCCTTGCTTCCGAAGGCCTCCTGCAGGTATTCCCTGACCTTTTGGTGGGCGGCAACCCACGCGGGATTTCCCTTGCTCATAGTTAAAGCTTAAACCAG
>CBFGJU010000376.1:0-15443 GCA_965649155.1 Caldifarciminota bacterium
TGCCAGGGCACGGGAACTTGCCCGAGGCGAATTGTTGCCGGAGTTTCCCTATGACAAGCACATTGAGGAATACAGGCAATACTACGAGAGGATGAGAGAAAGGGTTTTAGAGAAATAATCCTCTAAGCGCGACACCCCTTACATTCACCCTATTCCACCTAACATCATCAGACAACCGAGCGCGGAGCCTCCAACGAATCCCAGGCCTATGGTGAATATGGGGTAATAGCTCCCGTTCTCGGAATACCTGAAGTAGCTCCCGCCCAGTTCAAGCCTGAACCCGTAGTCTGTCTTCCCCTTTATGCCAACGAATTCTCCGGACCCCTTGAACTTGAAGTCAAGGCCGAACGCCGCGTGCTGATAGAAACCCGAACCGGGCGTTATCTCCCCCCAGAGCTCCTGGCCAGAGGTCGCGCCCTGCGGCGCGTAGACCCCCTGCCAGGCTATATACCACATCCAGTTCTTGTGTGGCCTGTTTCCGAGGACCAGGTTTATACCCGGAGTCATCAGGTATGTTCCGGAGAGTATATCATAGAGGAGATAGGGCTGAATCGCAAAGCTGGTGACCTTCACCGCGCGCTTGGATGATTTAATTAACCTTATCTTGGCGTATGGCCCGAGGCCCATGCCGTTCATCATCACGCCTATGTCTGTCTCCCTCGCCACCCCAAAACCAACCGCTCCGCCCAGGTTCCAGCTCCGGTAGACATCCTCCTTGGCCGCGGCCCGGCCGTGGTCAGGGTGAACAAAGCCAGGGAACGCGGCAAAGATCTGCGCGTCAACCTTTCCGGGGCCGACGGGCTCCGGGGTCTGGAAGGTGCCGAAAAAACAACCGGTTATCGCTAATGGTAGAATAAAAATCAGCTTTCTCATGACAAAATGTTAATGTCAAGGCCTATGCTCGCGCAAGTAAGAAAATCCACCTACCTCAGGATGGCCTTCCTGGTTACGGATTCCTCGTCCGCTTTCAAGTTGATGTAATAGACCCCGGGCCTCTCCGGCCTCCAGCTCAGGTTGAACCTCCCCGGTTTCGCGTCAGCGTCAAGAATGACATCAACAACCCTTCCTGAGACATCAAGAGAGGTTATCCTTACCCGGCAGGGCGAGGATACGGAGTAGGTTATAGTGATCAGGTCTTTTGAAGGGACAGGCGACGCGGAGAGGAAGAGCCGTGGCTTGCCGGGACCGGTTTCGCCAACAGCCGTCTCGGTCACGCGCAAGAGGCTCACTGAATAGGGTGGAAAGATGTGGAGAACAGAATCCGGCCCACCGCTGAAGGCTCCGAGATACTCTATTCCTGTTGTGCCATTGTGGGGCGCGGCAAGGGTTGTGTCGTTGGTTATCTGCCAGGCTTCGTAACTATCGCTGTAGTAATACCATCCCTGCCACTTCACCCATGTCTCGTATGATGTGTCAGGATTCTGGTTCACGACGAGGATATAGAGCTCTCCACTTGCTGTCCATGCGTAGGCTTCAATTCCTCGCCCCGGATCTTCCTTGTCCGAGACCGCCTTGACCACGCTGTCTCCCGGATGATCCCCTATGAGCTTCATCACCCAACCCGTGCACCTCATTGAGACCGTGTCGTCTCGGATGTAGTTGAACTCAGGCAGTCCTCCGGTGTTGTTGTAGATTGAATAGACGCACGCGGCAGGGAGTCCCGCGTTCAGGAGGTGGCCCAGGACATCCGCGTAATAAAGCCCTGCCAGGTAATTCCACCAGAACATGTCAATGGGGGTGTCCAGGTCTATGCTGGAGTTGAACTCTCCGAGGAGCAGTTTTATCGGCCTTCCGCCACCGAATGCCTGGATGCTGTCTCTCGCGTTGGCTATGTATTCGTCAACCGGCCGCGACCACATCGTTCCGGTGTCCGGAGCCGCGAGAAGCTGATCATACGGCAGTTTTCCCCACACTGGATACTGGTGGATGTCCACCCAGTCAATATACTGCGCGCTCGTGCTTAGGACAGGTCTTAGCCACGAGAGGTTCCCCGCGAGGGACGGCGCGACTATCTCAATGGGAATGGGGGACGCCGCTCGCATTGAATCCGAGTAGTTCTTGACCAACTGCGCGTAGGTTGTGGGATTAACGAATGAGGAATCCAGGACTGACCAGTTTGCGAAGGGTATCCCGAAGTGCCTGTAGAATGTTGTCCCCCAGGCGGGAAAGTAGTTCCCCGCGATGTCCTGCTCGTTGCCAAGGCCCCAGTATTTCACATTGTATGGCTCAGGATGGCCCCGAACAGACCTGATCCAGCCATAGTAGGTGTTAGTATCCCCGTTGCAGTATTCAACGAAGTTTGCGGCGTAGCCGGGGTCGTTGAGTTGCGTGTTGACCAGAAGCAGGGGTTCCGCGCCCACCTTCTTGCAGAAGGCAACGAACTGATCAACGCCCCAACTGTGGTTTATCACTATGGTGGTATCAAACCAATCAAAGTATGTCCTTCCCAGGAAGTTGTTCCCGTCCCACGCGTAGTATTCCGAGGCTATGCCGCCCATGCGAATTATTCGTGTCCCTGACAGCTTCCCCAGGCTGTCAACCCCGGAGTCTCTCATGTTCGTGTTTATCTCCGTGCCACTGCCCAGGACATCCAGGTTGAACGGCGCCAGAACGCTGTCCGCATAGACCAAGATGTTAGCCGGCGCGAGCTGGGCGACAAAGATAACGGCAAGAAAATTCATCTTTTACCCGTTTCCTGAAACACAACTGGCTTCGTGAACCAGATCTCGTGCTACCTTATCACTACCTTCCTGTCCAGGGTTCCCGTGTCCGCGCTGAACTTCAATAGATATACCCCTGGCCCGTCAAGCCTGAGAACCCTTTCTCCATCAACCAGGAACGAGGCCGCGAGCCTGCCCGTGACATCATAGACCTCCGCGGCTCCCTGGCCGGTGAAGATGATGCTCCTTCCTTTGACCAGGATGCCGGGCGTTGCGGCCGAACCCATTCCCTCATCCGTGCCCAGGGCTATCTCAGTGGTGTCCATGTAGCTCTCAACATCGCCCTTTATGTAGGCCGTGACCCCATACCAGTAGGTCGTTGGCGGAGGAGCGACATCCGTGTAGCTCGTGCCGGTCGCGAATCCTATCGTATCCCAGTCACTTGCACCCGTCCTCCTGTAGATGAAGTAGCCAGCGAGATCAGGCTCCGGGTTAGGGTTCCAGCTCAGATCGACATTCGCGCCGTTCTGGACAGCGTTTATCCCCGTTGGCCTCTGCGGGTGAATCCAGCCGGTTGCCCAGAGGTCGTGAAGTCTCATCGGATACGGAGCGAGGTAGCGCCTGAACTTTATCCCGGAAAGCGTCCAGAGGTTGGCATACATGGGGCCAGGATCGCACAGGAGCGAGAGCTCCGGGTCTCCGTCCCGGTCAACATCTGCCACATGAATCGCGCCGAGAAACGCCGGGCCCTGGATGTCAAATGGGGAACCGGACGCGGCTGTCCCGTTCCTGTTGAACACAAAAAGGCTCGTGGAGTTGTTCGGCATCAGGAATTCCAGCTCCCGGTCATCGTCAAAGTCAAAAGCCGTAGGCGTTGATTCGGTTATGTTCGTTACCGAGACCGGCCAACCGGGCATTTCCGCGCCAGCGTTGTTGAACATGTGGAGCCAGTTTGACGACGCGTTGTGGTTCATCGCGTCAAGGACCTCTATATCTCCGGCCCCGTCCTCAAGCACATCCGAGGCCACGGGCGTCGTGTATGCCTGCGGGCCTCCGAGTGCCCTTCCCCATGCCCTTGTGCCCGTGTGATGGAAGACCACCAGCGAATCCGCGCCTCCCGTGTAGAAGGTCACGCCTATTTCCAAGTCTCCGTTGCCGTCAAGGTCAAAGAGGGTTGGTTGGGCATAGCTCTGGCCTCCCCACGCGTTCAGGAGCGCGAGCTCCTGCGTCCCGTTTGAAGCCCATATATACAGGGAATAATAGGATACCGCGACTATCTCGTAAGTGCCGTCCTGGTCAACATCTCCAACCGAAGGCGTTGCTACGCACATGTAGTCAAGGGTCTTCGGCCAGCCTGTGTAAGCGGTTCCGGTGTGGTGCCAGACATCAACCCTGCCTGACGAGAAGGCCCTCTGGCCCAGGATTATCTCTAGGTCTCCGTTGCCGTCCAGGTCCCAGAAAACCGGAGAGAACGGGTTGTCCCCGACGGATTTTGGCCAGCCTGGAAGGTTGGCGCCGAGGTGATCAACGACATAGATGTAGCCAGCTGAATTCGTTGTCCCGACAAAGGCTATCTCAATGTCCCCGTCCCCATCCAGGTCTCCTGCCGAAGGCCTCTGCATGACCCTGTAGCTCCCGGTTGAGTAATACCAGAGCTGGTTTCCCTGGTAATCATAAGCATAGAGGCCCGAACCCGTGCCAACTAGGACCTCTTTCATCCCGTCGCCGTTTATGTCCGCCAGGAGATTGCCGCACATCGCGTAGCCCGTTGTCGGGAAGGTCTTTGGCCAGCCGGGCATGGAGGGCAGGGGGGCCCTGTCCCCATGGGTCTCAGGGAATCCGGCCGCTCCTGCCGTGGCTCCAGGAACATCAGAGGCCATATCGCTCGTTGATTGTGCTACTATCAACAACAAAAGATTTGCAAACATGCTTACCTCCCTTCGGGGATAATTATCAATCCCAAATAGGGACGCTTGCAACTTCTGGACTTATCCTATCCTGACCACCTCCCATCCCCTCGCCTCCAGCTCACGCGCTATGTGCTTCCTGTGGCAACGGCCCTCAAATGCCTCCGCGCACATGAAGGCGACCCTGCGCTCGGTGGCCAGCTCCTCAAGTTTCCGGATGCCTTCCCTGAACTCTTCGGTTTCGGTGTGTGCCTCGTATCCTCCCTTTCGGAATCCCCCCAGATTCTCGCCAAGCCAGATGTAGCCTATTCCCTCATCTTTCAAGGAAGCCTCAAGGCCATCCCGGCAGAACCAGGGGTGTTTCCTTGAGCCAGGAAACCGCCTGACATCAGCGACCAGCTCTATCCCTCTGTCTTTCAGGAGAGCGATGAAATCCTCAATGCTTCGGTTAGAGTGTCCAACGGAGAAAACCGTTCCCTTATGGGGCCAGAGGGTATTCAAATCCTCTCGTTAATCCCCCGTGTATTCCAGGAGATACATCTCAAGGGGATCATAGTTGCCCAGGGAATCCGTGGAATACGCGTATTGCTTTACAGCGCCTGGGCCGGACATCCACCAGGTCTTGCCTATGACCAGCTCTATGGGTATGCCCTCAAATTCCAGCTTACCCGTGTAAACAACCCTTATGCACTCGTTGTAGTTAAGCTGTCCGTATCCAAATATGTTGTCCGTGAAAGAAAGGTTCTCCACAGAATCAAATACCGCGGTCACGGTCGCGGTGAGGTCATATTCGTGTCCGTCGGAAAGCCTCTTTATCTTGCCTTCCTCGGTAGCAACCTCCCAGTTGTCCCCCAGGTCAAGGTAGCGCGGTAGCCAGGCTATCTCCATGTAGGGGTGCTCAAAGGTGCAGACGAATATGTCCCCGTTGTAGTTTATGGTCTCGGGGAAGAAGCCGTTAGTCCTTGAGTAGTGGTAGAATGTGTCCCCCCTGAAAAAGGCTGTGGTCGTCTCGTGTTGGGCGGAGTCGGCCGCGTGGGTTGAGAAGAGGAGCCAGGCAAGGATGCCCTTGTAGTCCGTCGTCCCCACATTTATTACCGTGTCAATGTAGTTGGCCGCGGAATCCTCCAGTTCCCTGTAATACCATGTGTCTCCGACGGACGGAGAGAAGTCATAGCTGAAGGCCTTTTCTCCGCCGCAATCGCAGGATGAGACCAGGGAAAGGGCCGCGATGACCCCTACGGCCGCGATCCTTGCCCAACCAACATTTAGAATATCCCAGTTGATGGTTGGTCTCATTGTCCGCCTCCCATATCAGAAAGGTTCTTGACAAGCCAGGGCGCGAACAGGGGGTTGGTCTCGTCCCTGTAGTCCTTGTCAACCCAGCGAACAGGGCCGGTGTTCTCTGCCCACCATATCCTCTGCGGCAATTCCACATTAAGGGGTGGCGACGCGGTGAAGTCTATCCTGAATTTGTGTTTGTAGAAGACCCGGAAAGCGTTGAGATTTCCGTATGGGGTTGCTATGTCTTCCTGCGCCTCAACAGTGGCCTCAAGACGATAATAGACCGAGTCCTCCAGGGAATCCCCATCCAGATCGGTCGCCATCACGAACTTCTCCCGCGAGCTCCAGCTCATTCCCACGACCAGGGGGCATGGCGCATACGGGACCGTGTCTGAAACCGTGATGGTGTCTGTGGAATCCATTGGATTGGTGAAGCTCTTTATCACCGAGAGCATCAGGGTGTCCCCTATTATGAGGGCTTGCATGGTGTCCGCGAAGGTGTCAGCAGAGTAGGTTATCACCCAGGTATATACCCCGTCGGTCTCGTCGGTTATGGTCAGGGTCTCGTGGTAGGTCTCGGTGACCGAATCCAGCGTCCAGTCTGCGGTGTCAAGGCCGAACCCTTTTCTTGTCTCGTATTCCCACCAGTTCCCCTCTGAAAGGTTGAAGTATTCAGCGGGAATCGGCGGTTCATCCTTCGGGGAGCACGCCGCTCCGGCCAGGGCCAGTATAAACCAAAACTTTCTCATAGCTCCTTAAATTATAGCTCAGATGTTGATGCGGATCAACTACCCGGTTCTGAGGAGAGCCTTTCCCGGTCTGGTCTTGGCGCGCTGAAATCGCCTCCGGGAGCCAGATTGGTTGATTACGGGCGTAAATCAGGGAATCTGAAACCTGGCCTTAAGTTAAGCCATTCCGAGGCCATCCGGGTGAAGGATCACGAAAGGTTCAAATAACCTGCCCCGGGCCGCATCCGTAGATTATAATTCCGGCCATGGCAAGCCTGAAGGGATTTATAGCGGGGATTGAAACCCGCAGGTTTGGGATCCTGACCGGATTTCTCTCATTTACCGGCATAGCCGTCCTGCGTGCCGTGCTGGAGGGTGCGTTGGAAAATGCCAGGTTGTTGACCGTCCAGACCTCAGAGTGGCAATCCCTGCTATTTGTGTTCGTGCACCTTTACATGTTTTTTGCGGCGTCATTCCTTGGCATAACCGTTTTTCTCTCGCTTATAAGCAGAGAGAGGCTGGATAAGGTTGCCAGGGCTGTCCTTTCGTTCTTCTGGATAATACTCCTGCCCCCACTGGTTGACGCGCTGTTCTTCGGTGGAGGGATGAAACTGACATACCTCCCGGAGATAAACGAGGTCTGGGCGACCGCGCTCGCGTATTTCAACCCCTTCTCCGAGATACGCATAACCCCCGGCATGAGGGTTGAGACCGGACTCGTGCTCCTGGGTTCGCTAGCCTACATAACGATAAAGAGGCGCAACATCCTGTGGGGCTTTCTGGGCGCGGCTGTCATATACGCATACATGCTTTTCATCCTGGGCAGTTTTCCGGCTTTCATAGCCTGGGCCTGCCACACTGATTTCCAGGCTATATTCAAGACCGGAGGCTTTCTGCTCCTTGACACCCAGAAATACGGCCTGGTGAACCTTTTCGTGACAACCATCATGGCTGGGATTGCCATAGGCCTCTGGAAACCCGCTGTCATAAGGGCCATATTCACTGAAACCAGGCCAAAGAAGGTCCCCTTTTACCTGGTCATGGCCCTGGTTGGTTTTGGTGTTGGAGACACCATGATGAGCTTCGCTTACCCGAACCTCTGGAAAAATCCCTTTGACTGGTTTGCCCTCTTTGCCGCGCTCGTTGCCGTTCTGTTCGCATACCTCTCCTCCACCATAATGAACGACACGGTTGACCTTCCCCTTGATATCGCGAACAAGAAGAGGACATCAATAACCTCCGGACTGCTGACCGAGGGCGAGGCAAGGGTCGTGGCGGCCGGGCTGGCAGTTGCCGGCGGCTTCTGGGCCATCATTCTGGGCTGGCCATCGTTCCTCCTGTATTCAACCATGCTGTTTTTGGGGTTCGCTTATTCCGTACCCCCGCTGAGGCTAAAAGCCCTCCCCCTGGTTTCAACCTTCAGCCTGGCCTCGTGCGCGTTGTTCGCATCCTATTTTGGTTTCAGCCTCTTCGCGAAGGAAAAGGCCATCACGGTGTTCCCTGGAGAGCTTGTTGCGGCATTTCTCATCGGAGTGACATGCTCCTTCACACTTAAGGACAAGACAGACATTGAGGGGGACAGGCAGGGCGGGGTCAGGACATTTTTCGTCATCTTCGGAAGAAACGCTGGTTCCTGGATAACATCCATAATTGCCGCGGCCTCCTTTGTCTTGATGCCGCTTGTGCTCGGCCTCCCCCTGGTAGCCTTGCTGGTCGGCCTCCCTGCTGGCGCGCTCCTGTTCTTCCTCGGCATGAGAAAACGCTACTCCGAGGGCCTGATGTGGCTCCTAACCCTTGTTTATGCCACAGCCGTTGCCTGGTTCTATTATCCGAAGCTGAAGGCCCGCGTCCCCTCCCCGGACATCCTTTCCTTCGGAGAGCTCATGCAGGGAGAGCAATACTACAGGCAGAACAAATATGACCTCTCCCTAAGCCATTACCTCCGCGCTATTGATTCCTCGGATGATCCCATGGACTACACTCGCGCCGCGAGGGCCGCTGGGGAGACCAGGAATTTTGATGTCGCGAAGGCACTACACGATAAGTGCCAAGAAAAATTTCCCACCTATTCCCAGGGTTATGTTCTCCACATGCGCCTTCTATATAGCCTCGGAGACCCTGATGGCATGATTGACATAGCCGAGAAAGCTCTGGAGCTTGGTTGTTACAGTCCGCAGATTCTCAAATTCATTGGCCTGGCACGGCTCTGGAACGGTCATGACCAGAAGGCCTTGACGCTTTTTCTCGCCTCGGCACAACTCGGCTCGCACGAGGGGCTTTTTCTCGCGCACCTGACAGCCAGGAAGATGGGTCAACCATCCCTTCACTACAGAGACAGGGCTCAGAGGCTAAGGGCTGAACCGGACGAGGCCTACCCTTACTTCAGCTACTACCTTTTCAAAAAGGGGGAGACCGAAAAGGCAAGGGCAGTGAACCAGGAATTGCTTTCCCTTAACCCCAAGAGCGAAATGGGCCTGGCATTCCAGAAGATACTCAGATGAATCCCTGGTTCCCGGACACCCAGCCAGAGGCGCGCCTGTCGCGTGTTATCCTTGACTCCCATGACCGTAAGGATTGAATCCCAGGTCTCGGAGGATTACGAGAGGCTCTTTCTGGCTGATCCGGGAGCCACCGTATTTCACCACCCGGATTTTCTCAGATCCTACGAGCCGATGTTTGCCGGAAGGCTTGAGATATGGTGGCTCGGAGAGGATTGTGCCTGCCCGTTTGTCGTGAAAAGGAAGGGTCCCTACACGAGCGCGAGCTCCGGCGGATACGGCTGTTACGGCGGCCCGGTTGGCAAAAGCGAGAGGTTTCCGGATCTCATGCGCCTCGCCCGCGAGTCCGGATTTTCACGCCTTGAAGTGGTTGATTTCAGGAACCGATTGCCCACGGCCGGGTTCAGGGTGATAGAACAAACCGCGCACATCCTTGATCTCCCCGATTCCCCGGATCGCCTTCCATCCCTGTATTCCAACCTAAGGCGCCGGGAGCTCAGGAGGGAATTCCGTGTTTCCGCGGGGGCTGACCCCCAGGAGTTTTACCGGCTCCACGACGAGACATTCCGTTCTCTCAGGACATGGGTCACGCCCCAGGAAGGCATTGCCGCGCTTTCGGGTTCCGAGATAGCCAGGTTCTACACCGCTTACAGGGATGACGAGGTCGCGGGTGTTCTCCTCGTCCTCTCCTGGCGAGACGAGGCAATGTGGTGGATAAGCGGCCGCAATCCCAGGGCCGGGGGCGTCATGACCCACCTCCTTCACAGGGCAATGACCGATGCTGTTTCCGAAGGAAGGAAGGTCTTCAATTTCGGGGCCACGCATGGTGAGGGCCCCGCGCGTTTCAAGGAATCCTTCGGCGCGAGGCCATATTCCTATAGTTCCCTCATCAGGGAGAATGGTTTTTTCGCGCTTCTCAGAAGGATGAGGAGGGGGTAAACATGGCGAAAAGAATTTTCCTCGTGTCTCCCTGGGATGAAACGGATCCGGATTCGGTGCGCGGCGCGCCTGACCAGGCATATCTCGTCCGCGGGATGGTCGGGAAGGGTTGGAAAGTGATGAGGGTCGCGCCGGCCGAATTCCATCTGCCGCCGTTACTCAGGCTGATCTTTTTTGGATTGGAAATAGTCCTGAACGCGCTCGTGGTTCCGACGAGAGGCCTTTGCCTGTCCCGCAGGTTCGGGAGGCCCTGGCTCATAGTTTGCCTTGATGGCAAGCTCGCGCCGGGCGCGTTGGTTCTCTCGTGGTTAACCGGCGCGAAACTTCTCAGATTCCAGCACGGCATAAAGGATTATCTCACGAGAAAAAACAGGTTGATGGGATTTCTTATCAACCCCGATGTTCCCCTGAACTACTGGCTACCCGGAACCCTCCTTGGTGTTGAGGACGGCTCCGGCTCGTGGGCGCTTGGAGATAAAAGGAAGGGGTTCATCAGGCTCGCCCAAGCCAGGCCAGGCTCTGTCCCGGATGTTCGGAAGGAGAGAATTTTCGTCTTCTGCGGGAGATTGCACAGGATAAAGGGGGCCGACAGGTTCCTTCGGGTCGCTAGGCGCGTGAGGGAGCTCGTTCCCTCTGCTGGTTGCTTGGTCATAGGCGAGGGCCCGCTGTCTGATGATTTTAGGAGGGAATCCTGGATTGAGTTGATTGGCGAACTGCCCCACCGGGACGCCGTTAAACAGATCGCGAGGGCGAGGGCCCTCTGCGCGACCGCTCCCTATGGCAATTTCACCCTTCCGGCGCTTGAGGCAATGTCAGCCGGAACGGTTCCGGTTGTTTTCGGTGTGGGATGGACAGAAGAGATGATCCGGAACGCCGGCATCGTTGTCCCCCCTTTTGATGAAGAGAAGATGGCCCAGGAAGTGGCGAGGCTCCTCGTGGACGATGAATTTTTCCTTGAGATGAGCCGGAGGGCCAAAAAGAGGGCAGGGGAGTTCCCAACCTGGGAAGAAAGAACGGACGGAGTGATTGAAACCCTGGAGGCATTGTGCTCAAGAAACTCCTGAAGGGTTCGGCAAAGCTATACATCGGCTACGGGGTGACCCTCCTGGCCGGTTTCGTCCAGCTGAAATTGCTTTCGGTAAGGCTCAGCATGACAGACCTGGGCCTTTATTTTGCCCTGCAGAGCGCGGTGGCCCTCGTGGGCGAGCTGGCAAAGGGGGGGTTCAATCTCGTCTTCGCGCACTATGTTCCCCGTTTCCAGGCCGAGGGCCGCGACCCAAGGCCCCTCGCGTTCTGGCCGTTGTTGGGCCACCTGGCAGTGGGAATCGTTCTCGGGACCGCCTCTCTCGTTCTTTCCGTTCTCGTCGGTGGCTCATTCGCAGGAAATCTTCCCCTCGCTGTCCTGTTTTTCTACGCGATGACTCACTATTCTCTGGCCGCGTCCTTCATTTTAGCCACCAGGAGGCCAGGGCTTTACTCTTTCCTGAACTCGCTTGGTGCTGTCGGATATGCTCTCCTCTTGTTGGTTTTCATGGGTTCGCTCAACCTTGAGATCGCCCTTCTTTCTGGAGCGGCCTCTTATCTGGTCATGTCCGCTGTTGCCTGGTTAGTCATCAGGCCAATACCTGGCAAGCTTTCCCAGATGAGAGAGGTGTTGGCCTACTGGAAATACGCGATGATGACCACCGCGCTCGGCCCCGTGTTCACATACGCTGACAGGCTTATAGCCGCGGCGTTCCTGTCATACGAAGCAGTCGCGGTATTCGGCGTTGCCAGGAAGATAGAGACCATCGGCAGGAACATTCTCGGCACCCCCCTTGATCTCCTCGCCCCGGAATCCTCCTACAACTGGCTCAGGGGAGACAGACAGGAAATCCTGCGTCAGCTCGGCCGGTTCACCAGGTTCTATTTCCTGTGGGGCCTCGCTGTGGTCGCGCTCATTCCACTCCTGGGCAAACCAGCCATACTCCTGGTTTCCTCGGCTCAGTATCTGGACGCTCTTCCCTACCTGCTTGTCCTCTGGACAGGCGCGACCCTGGGAACCCTGTATTACCCATACACAACGGTCGCCAGGGGCGTAGGAAACATGAAGATATTTTTCTTTTCGGATCTGATCTGGACCGGAACCTACCTGATGATTGCCCTCTCGTTCACCTGGCTCCTTGGCCTCTGGGCGCTCGCTGTCGCGCCTCTGTTCGCCTCGGCTTTTACCCTTCTCTTTGCCAGGACAGCTGTCTTCGGCTACATAGGCGAGAGGAGAAGGGCTGTCTGGGTTGAGGGAATAGCATTTGTTTCTGCCTCGGCCCTGGCGATTGCCGGGCTCTTCAATCTCTGGTGGGCCGTGGGCGCGATCGTCGTCTGCGGGGTTTACGGGGCCTGGGCCTGGAAACGCGTTTGATCCCCCCTGCGATTTTTCCTTATAATTTCTCTCCGGCCCGGGTGGCGGAATTGGCAGACGCGCATGGTTGAGGGCCATGTGGGAGCAATCCCGTGTGGGTTCAACTCCCGCCCCGGGCATGCCACCCCACAAAAATCTCGTTTATAGATTTTTGTGGGGTCCCCGGCAATCTGCCGAAAATCTTGAAATCCAGATGAATCTCCTCCCCGATTGCGTTCCCTGCACCCTTCAGAAGGTTATAAGGCTGATAAGGACGAAGACCGGCGATGAGGCCAGGGTTAGGAGAGGTGTTGAGGAATTCTTGCGGGTAATGGGAACCCCTGGAATATGGGATGAGCCGCCAATGACCCTCGCCACCCTGATCTACCGCGAGATAAGGTCCATAATAGGGACTGACGATTTTCTCCGGGACGAAAAGCAGAAACAGAACAGGGAGGCTTTGGCTGTTCTTGAAAAAATGAGGAGCAGGGCTCTGTCCTCCGAAGAACCAATGAAGTTCTCCCTCCTCCTGGCCACGGTTGGCAACATAGTTGACCTCGGCGCGGCGCCGGACTATGACCTGGCCGCGACGCTTGAAAGAGTGATGGATAGAGGTTTTGCCAGGGACGATTATTCTGTGCTCGCAGATAGACTGAAAACTGCAAAAAGCCTCATGCTCATAGCCGACAACGCTGGGGAGGTTGTCTTTGATCTATTTGTCCTGCACCTGGTTCCACTGTCCCGAAAGATAATCTGCGTCAGGGAAACACCATTCCTGAACGACGCGACCGCGGCTGACCTTGAGGGGCTCCCTTATCTTGATGGGATTGAAGTCATAACGACCGGCTCGGATACCCTGGGTGTGAGCCTGGAAGAATCCTCCGAAGATTTCCGGAAGTTGTTCAGGGAGGTTGACATCGTTATTGCAAAGGGCCAGGCAAACCTTGAGAGTCTTATGGATAGCGCTGGCCGCGAGGTATTCTTTGCCAGCATGATAAAATGCGAGCCGCTCGCCCGGTTATTCGGGGTTGAGAGGGGGAGCGCTGTTTTATTGTGCGACCCTTCACCCGGATGACCCAAAGGTTTGTTGTGATTGTGCGGGATTTGGTGAAAGCATTAAACTTTATATCCTCATCTTTTACAAGAAAGGAGGAATCATGAAGAAAGCGCTGACTCTGGTAGGCTTGGCAATGGGCCTGGCCTACGCGACGGAAACCAGGGTGATGACCATGGGATACGAACCCGCGTTCATAGAGGACGAGTTCCTGGTCCTTTACTATCCATCGGTCATAACCCAGGTCCAGAGCATGTATCTCTTTGAGCTGGGCGATGTGAGCATGGCTCCGAGATACGCGGGCGTGTTCTGGACCGGCGGAGAAAAGGAGACTGGAAGGCAGGGCCTTGGCCTGTATCTCAGGAGAAACACCCTCCTTGAGGGCGTACCGCCCACCTATCCCCAGCCCGAGTTAGGGTTCGGACTCGTAGGTGGAAAGTCATTCGGTGCCATGTCCCTGGGGGCAGGTGTTTATTACTCCCAGGAGGCGGAAAAGACCGAGAGCGACACTACCTACCCTACGGGCTGGGTTGATGATACCGCGAATGTCGTGACGACCGAGGACTTCACCACCTCCAACATGACCTTCATGCTCGGCGGGACACTGAACTACGGAACGGGAAGCTTCGCGGATCTGTCCGTGGGCTACGCGATGCACGGATACAACAGCACATATACTGAGGAAGGGGAGCTGATATACATAGACCCGGACGATTCAACCCAGAGGATAGACAGGTATTACTATAAGTCCTGGGAGGAGTCTGACGGCGCTAGCTCCATGCTCTTCAACCTCAGGGCCTTCCATTTCCTGAACGAGAAGTTCGCGCTCATCCCCGCTTTCGGCTACAGGATGGACAACTACTCCACCGTGACTCCGGATGATACCTCATACGAACACTGGGTCTTCCCCGACTCCTCGTGGAGCGACCCGTCTGATTCTCGCTACAACATAGAGAACAAGGGCACGAACCTCGGTTTCGGCCTTGGTTTCAACCTTTACCCGATTGAAGGGATGACCATCATGGCTGGCCTTGGCGGGAACATGTTCAGCCGGGACTACAACCTGAAGTGGAAGCACGACTCCACGGCCCAGGATACCCTTATGGCTGACACCCTCCAGAACACATCGGTCAAGAGGGTAATGTTCGTGACTGGCGCGGAGGTCCCGGTCTTCACCTGGCTTTGCCTGCGCGGCGCGATGAAGAAGACCCTTGCCGGGAATGTCGTCACGACAACGACCCTTGACTATCACCAGACTGGGCGCCCATCTGATAAGACCACCGAGACCACAACCCTTCCGGATGACTTCCAGTTCTGGGTTGGGCTTGGCATCAGGGTTGGGAGCTTTAGGCTTGACGGCAACCTTGACCCCATGTTCCTCTACCACGGGTTCTATGGCCTCGGTGGTGATGACAACATGGGATTCCTGAATGTCTCAGCCTCATACCTGTTCTAGCTGAGAAACCGAGACAAAACAAAGCCCCGGATATACCGGGGCTTTTTGATTCTCTGAAAGTTGCGGATCAGTCCTCGGTTTCTGGCCTCTCCGTCACCGCTGCTCTTGCCGCGGCCAGCCGGGCTACCGGAACCCTGAATGGAGAGCAAGAGACATAGTCCAGGCCAATCCTGTGGCAGAACTCAACCGAGTCAGGGTCTCCGCCGTGCTCCCCGCATATCCCTATCTTGATTTCCGGCCTCGTTTTTCGTCCCCTCTCAACCCCTATCCTTACCAGCTCGCCGATTCCGGGCTCTATGGATATAAAGGGGTCAAATTTGAATATCCCCTTTTCAATGTAGTGTGGGACGAACTTTCCGTAGTCGTCCCTGGACATGCCCAGGCCGGTTTGGGTCAGGTCGTTCGTGCCGAAAGAGAAGAACTCCGCTCCCTGGGCTATCTCGTTTGCCATGACAGCCGCACGCGGTATCTCAATCATGGTTCCGACCATGTAGTCAACCCTGATCCCCTCTTTCGCGAAGACCTCCTCCGCGACCCTTCTGA
>CBFGJU010000377.1:0-6120 GCA_965649155.1 Caldifarciminota bacterium
CAACCCCGCAAACTACCGGGAATCCTCCCCAGATAATGGTTTTAGGTGTAGGGGCACCCCTTGTGGGTGCCCTATCAGGCCCCGTGCCTGTCCAGGGGCAAGGCTAGCCCCGTTCCCACAACCCCTTCAGGAGGAGAGGGTTTCTGATTCATGCAGGATCTGGGTTACAAAAGAAGATAAGGGTGACACACAGATAATGGTTTTAGGTGTAGGGGCACCCCTTGTGGGTGCCCTATCAGGCCCCGTGCCTGGCCAGGGGCAAGGCTAGCCCCGTTCCCACAACCCCTTCAGGAGAGGGTTTCTGATTCATGCAGGATCTGGGTTATAAAAGAAGATAAGGGTGACACACAGAGGTCTCAATTCTATAAGCCCCGGTCGGATAAAATCTGCACCTCCCGTTTCCGGCCAGGGCTTTTTGTTATTTCACCGGGCCGTTGTGTTGCGCGTTTCCTCCCCACATGTTCCAGCCATCAGCGTTCGGGTCTTTGGCATCTATGCAATACACAGAGCCGAGGTCAGTTCCCCAATAAACCTTGCCCCTGAGACAGCGGGCTGGAATCTTATTGGCTCCCCGCAATCGTAGCGCCAGAGCTCCTTGCCGTCCTTCGCATCCATGCAGATTATTTCGCCGGATACCGTGCCTATGTAGAGCTTTCCGCCAGCATAGGCCGGCGGGGTGAATGGCCTGCCTCCAGGGTTATCCTTGACCCTCACGGGTTTTGACCAGATCACCTTTCCGTTCTCCGCCTCAAGAACCTTCAGGGTGTCGCCCATTGATGTGTAATTCCTGCCGCCGATTATGGTTGGCCTGGAACCCTGGTATGCCCAGACGCCCGAGACTGAAGCGACGCCGAGGTTCTCCGAGCTCTGATAAAGCTTTGCGGTTCCAGGCCCCGCACCCCCGAACCCAACTGCCGCGTCCATGGCCGACTGCTTGGCCGCGTAATCCGAGGACACATCCAGGTTCAGATAATCCGCTTTCTGCTTTGCCCAGAGCTCCTTGTTGAACCTCTCGCCATCCTTGGTTATTCGGCCCTGGCCCTCGCTCCTGATGACCACTTCCTTGCCCTCAACCACATGCTTTTCGTCCTCCCTCAGGCTCACATAGACCTCCCCCTTGTATATCCAGGGCGCGGATGTCGCGTATAACTGCTCCGAGTAGCGCTTCTCGCCGGTCTTCAGGTCAAACGAGTGGACACTGCCCTCAAGGGTGGTCGCGTAGACCGCGCCATCGGATATTATCGGCGCGGTTATGACCTCGCCGGGTATCTCCTGTGTCCAGAACTCCTTGCCGTCCTCAAGGCCCATGCATGAGAGGGAGTGCCCGCCCCTCTGGTTCGGGTAGGTCATGTATATTCTCCCCTCAGCTATGGCCGGTTGGCTCATTAGGGGGTCCCCGAGCCACTTTCCCCATATCTTCTCGCCGGTTCTGGAATCCAGGACATACAGAATGCAGGACTCGGTGTTAAAAGCAACACGCCCAGCCTCAACCACAGCGGCTGTGGGACCATCATCCCCGCAGTGAAAAAGCCAGAGAGGCTTGCCAGTGGCCGCATCCAGCGCGTAGAACTCGTATGAGCCGAAGCCTCCGCCAACATAGACCACTCCGTCAGAGACCGCTGGCGTTGCTATGGGCAGTTGGCGCTCCAACCGTATCTTCCAGCCCTCTCGGCCGTCCTTTGTGGTGAATGTTTCTACCTTGAGCCGGGGGTTCTTTTCAAGGGATTCCTGGCCATCACTTCCGCCATAGCCAACGACCTGCTGAATTTCCTCTAGCGGAGCGGTTTGGGCCTGCGTCTGGGTGTCCGGCGGGCCTGACGCTCCCGCTGATGTAACCGCCAGGACCACGACCATCAGTTTTGCCGGGTTCCATTTTTTCATTTCAGCCTCCCAGTTATCTCACATTATAACGGTTTTCACGGGGATGATCAACCGCGCGCCACTGCGGATCAAAGATTGCATTTCACCTTAAGGATGCTTGATAATTTGGCGCTGAAATTTTTTGAGGAGGTATCCTTATGATATACCTGATAGCGGCCGGAATGCTTTTCGGAGCCAACACGGCCAGGACGACAGATGCGGTTGAGACGCCTGCGCTAAGGACAGCAAAGGTGTTCTCCCAGAAAAGTGAGGGAGGAATAGTCCACAAGGGCGACAAGCAACCCTGGATACTCCTGGTGGACGACGATGGCAGTTTCCAGTCCGGTTGGCCTGATCTCGGGCCTATATGGACAGCGGCCCTGGATGTCTATTACGCGGGCGAGTATGATGTCTACAGCGTTGACGGGAACACCGATGGTCCGCCCCTCTCAACCCTGCAGAACTACGATGTGGTCATTTGGTATACCGGTGAGACATGGAGTTCCGACTACTGCGTGACCCTATCGGCTAACGACGAGGCCAACCTGGGCCAGTATCTTGACGGTGGTGGCGCGCTACTGCTCACGGGCCAGGACTACTTCTGGGACAGGTATCCCTCTGCTGGCAACTTCCCCACCAACAGCTTCCCCTATGTATATCTCGGTCTGCAGTCAACTGTCCAGGATGTGGGCCAGGAGTTCGGCGGCAACTATACCGGCCAGTCCGGCACCTGCTTTGACGGTCTTTCTGGCACCTTCAACGCGGTTGGCGTCTACAACCCGGATGTCCCATGCTGGCTGGACAACACGACCCCGAGGACCGGCGAGGCAACCATGAACCTGACGGCCGACACTGCTGGAATCCAGCTCTGCAATTTGGGCTTTGAGCGGTTTGCCACGACCTACAAGGTCATCTACTCTGGACTTGGTTTTGAGGTCATAACAGATGTCAACGCCCGCGCGGCAATAATAAAGGCCGCAATAGATTGCATCCACCCCGGCGTTGACGAGAGCGTTGGTGGGAAGTCCACGGCCGTAAAGGTCTGGCCCAATCCAACATCATCCAAGCTCAATTTTGCCCTGCCCTCAGGTGTTGTCGGCGACATAAAGCTATATGATGTCTCCGGCAGGCTCGTTGAGTCCGCGAAGGACGTGAACAGCGCCTCCTTCAGCCTGAACCCCGGCGCCTACATCTACAGGGTCATGGTTGGCGAGAGGGTCCAGAACGGAACGGCTATCGTGGAGTAATCAAGCAGATGACCAAAACCAGCCGGGCCACCTGGCCCGGCTTTTTAATTGTTGGTTTTCAGTCAAGACCGAAAACCTGCTTTATCGCAACGATATGGCTTCCTGCATTAAGCTATATCGGTGAAGCTGATAGGGCTTCTTGCCAGGAACGCTGAGGCCTCCCTCGCGCCGAAGGTCATGTCGGCTTTTATCAGGAAGGCCAGGCTCTCATACCACTACCAGCCGTTTTCGGTTGACCCTCCGCAGTTCAGGGAGGCATACGAGGGACTGAAGCTTCTCTCCGGAGTTGGTTTCAATCTGGGCGCGCCATACCGGAGCATAGCCGCGAGATACACGACTAACCTCTCGGAGGAGGTCAACCTGGTTGGTGCCCTTGACACTATCGTTATATCAGAGGGAAAGGACACGGGCTACAATGTCCAGGTAAAGGCCCTCGCGGATTTCCTCGGCGAGATAGGTTTCCAGTGCCAGGGGGCCAGGGTGATGGTCATAGGCGCGGGGGCCGCGGCTTCCGGGGCTATATATACATTCCTCTCCGGCGGCGCGGAGATGGTCTGGGTGGCAGACAAGACTCCGGAGAAGGCTTTTGCCCTCTCGTCCAGGTATGAGCGTTATGGCATTGGCCGGATTGTGCCGGTAGGGCTTTCCGAATCAGAGACCCGGAACATCCTGCCGGAGTGCCAGCTTGTCCTGCACGCTACCCCGCTGGGTAGCAAGGCCGTCCCGCGCATGTTTCCCTCAATCCACTATGGTTCTCTGAGGCCAGACGCTTTTGCCATTGACATGATCTACGATCCCATCAATACACCGTTCCTGGCCCGTTGCGGCCAGTTCACTTCCAGGACACACTCCGGCATAAGGCCATTTGCCCTGAGCCTGGCCAGGAGCTGGGAACTCTGGACCGGTCGGGACGACACTGACGCCATCTGGGAGACACTCAACAGCATCCTCGGAGCGAGGCTCCTTTAGGCCGCTTGGCTACCCGAAATCCCTTTGACATGCTTCCAAATGCCAGCGATCGTCTCCCGACAGAGCGGGTCATTCCCCACGCGGGGTGTTCCGTGCCTTCAGGCCTTGAAATGACACGCGCATTCCCTTACAATATAAATGTGCGCGAGAAAGCTGTTTATCTGGTTCCGGGCGCAGGCGGGATGCTGAGATGATCGTTTTGGTTCTCTTGTCCTCTTACTTCTCACTAGTGGATGCCCGTGCCCTCTACTCTGGCAATGCCTGGCCCAGGGCCTCTGAGGACTATTACTTCCAGGGAGTCTCATGGACGAACCACGCTGGCATTCCCGTGGCGGGACCTGGTGGCAGTTTCAACGCTGGCACCAGCCTCTTTCTCAGGATATACGATGCTCTTTTCAGGGCCTCGGTGTTCAAAAGCAGAGCAGAGCTCGGCGGGGACGAGGCCATGGAGATGGGACTCCTATACCCGATATTTGACTCAATCTTGGTTTCCGGCGCGCTCCAGACATCCTATTCCTATGGCCAGGGCGCGTATGTCCCCGGTTTCTCCCTGAGAATGGGCGCCTACTGGGTCGGGCCAAGAGGCGATATAGGCGTTGGCCTTAACCTTGCCAGAATGGAAGCGCTTTCGGTCATAGCGGAGATGAACAGCAGGCCCCTGGACAACCTGGACTGGGCGTTCTCCTATGCCGGCGGTATGAAGAAGTCCAACCTGGCGACATCCTTGAGGTGGGGCGAGAAATGGGGTTTCTCTCTGAGCGGCGGTGCCGTCTGGCTGACCGATTCCAACAAGGTTCTTCTCTGTCCTGGCCTGGGCCTTGATTACGATGGCGGAAAGGTAGCCTGGAATCTCTCTCTGAGATATGACAGGCTTTATGGCGAATATGATCCACGGGTTGATTTCGGTTTCACCTATGAGAGGCCATATACAAAGACCGATACCGCGCAGGTGCCTGCGGCCGCGGCAAGCCTGCCTGACACGGCTGGCAAGGGCTTGGTCTCCAATCAGGACAACAACGGGACAAAACCGACCAGCAAGACCGATCCCAAGATCACCAAACCCAATCCTCCTCCAAAGGACGGGGCATCCGGATCCGCCGCGACCGGCCCGAAGGCCAGCGCCGAGGACATAGAGATACTCTACCTGAAGGGGGTGGAGGCTTACAGGTGGGAGGATTTTGCCACTGCCATATATTACTGGGAGCAGGTTCTCGCGCTTGATCCCAACCACGAGAAGGCCAAGAGGGGAATAGAGAGGGCGAAGAAATACCTGGGCAAGTAGGGGCAACCCCCTGTGGTTGCCCTTTGAGTTCAGGAAATCTCTTTCGTGTTCACCCTTATCCCCAGCAATTTCCCTATCCAGGGCACCGAATGCCTTGCCCACGCGGTTCCTCCCGCGTTCAGGTTTATTAGCCTTTCTATGAAGCAATCAATCCCCGTATACATGGGTTCCATTTTCCTGAACAGCGAGTAGTCCGGCAGATATACGCTCATCCGCGGTATCTCCATTGGATCAGTCCAGTCCAGGCTCCTCCGTCTCCTCATGGTGAAGCCCGCCTCGTAGCCCGCGTCCCTTGCCGCGTCCTTTACCCTCTGGTTGAAGCGGCCAAAAGGGTATGCAAGGAACCTGACGCGTCTGCCCGTGGTGTCCTCCAGCAATTTTTTTGAATCGGACAGCTCTGCCATCAGGTTATCCTTGCTCAACCTGGTCAGGTCAGGATGTGTCATACTGTGCGAGCCTATCTCCCATCCGAGCGCCGCGAGGGCTCTGAGCTGGCCCGGGCCCATGTGAATCCCTGGCGTGCCCCAGGTCACATCCCAGAGAGACTTTTTGCCAATGAACCCCGCGACCGGAAACACAATTCCCTTGATGTCCCTTCTGGCCATCACTGGCAGGGCGTTCCTGGAGATGTCCGCGTAGGCGTCATCAAAGGTCAGGACGAAAGCCCTTTCCCTTTTCCTGGTGAGAACCTGGTCCGGTTCGGCTGACACAAAGCCCCATCTATCCAATTGCCTGAGGTGAAACGCGAACTGCGCTGGCACG
>CBFGJU010000378.1:0-2068 GCA_965649155.1 Caldifarciminota bacterium
GTCGTATATCAGGAGCGGTTTTCCAGCCGGCCAGTGAGGTTTAGGCATGGCGGGATTCTTCTGTTAATCAAAGGTGCGCGTGGACGCCAGCCAGCATTATAATATCTGGCCGAAAAGGAGTTTCGCATGGAGCTCTTCTACGAGATATTTGTTCTTCCCCAGAGGGCTTTCAAGAGGATAAAGGAGAACCCCAGCTGGACCATCCCCATAGTCGGAGCGGTTCTTCTGCTTGGGCTTATGGTTATGCTTGTGGTCTTCTTTAAGATGACCGTCTACGAATACTCCATGATGGAATCCCTGCGCGTGATGGCCGAGAAGGCCGGGATGTCCCTTGAAGATGTGATCAAGGAGCTCATAGGCGACCAGGACATTTCCGTTCTCTTCAACTACACCCTCTCCGAATTCGTCCCGGACATGGTCGGTGCCTTCAAGAACTCTCTCCTGGGGCTTCTTCTCCACAGCCTGTTTCTCTATTTCGTTCTGGTCAGGGACCCGAAGATGATCGCGCCGTCGCTCTCGGTTGTTATATGGAGCAAGTTTCCCCTGCTTATAGGCGCCTTGCTCGCTATACCCGGCGGCGCGCTTTTCAGGAACCCCCACTTCAGCTTTTCGGTCGGAGCTTTCCTGCCGATCGGCTCTCCGCTCGCCCTGGGTTTTGGGGTCGTGGACATATTTTCGCTCTGGTCGCTTGTCTTGATGGCAATGGGATTCTCGGAGCTCACCGGCAAACGCGCTCTCTCCTGGTCAATAATATTCGGCTTGTGGTTCGGCTGGTTCATCCTCCTTTTGGTCAAGGGCATAATTTTTGGCGGTTGATTCATGCTTTTCATTGCCATCATTGCTCTTGCTGATACCCTCCGCCTTGACCTGAGGACAGCGGAGCGCATGGCGCTTGAGTCCAACCCCTCCCTCCTTGCCCAGGGGAAAACTGCCTCCTCGTCCGCCTGGAGCGCTCGCGGCGCGTGGGCAGGCTACGCGCCTCAGGCCACCATTCAGGGGAGCTACTCTGACCTTGGCGGCTACGGCTTCCTTCCAGGTGGCGATACCTTGAAGATGTATAGCGCGACGCTGTCCCTGTCCCAGCCCCTCTTCAGCCCATCCGCGCTTTATGGTGCTTTGACAGCCAGGGCCCAGGCTGGCGGACAGAAGGCTCTATACGAGAGGCAGAAACTTCAGACTATTTACCAGGTTGACCAGGCCTACTTCGGCCTCCTGAAGGCAAAGAAAACCGTGGAGGCGCGCGAGAGGGCCATAGCCAGAGCGAAGGAAAAATACACACTAACAGAGGCCCGCTATGAGCTTGAAGATGCTACTCTTGCTGAGCTCAGGAGGGCCGAAGCCTCCCTTTATCAAGCGGAATACGAGCTTTCGGTTGCCAGAAACGCCATGGCCTCGGCAGAATCCGGGCTCCTCGTGCTACTGGGCATACCCCCTGGCAGGCCCGTGGTCGTCTCGGAGCCGACCGAGCTCCCGGATACCTCGCGGGGATCGCTTGATACCCTCAAAATGCTTGCCCTCGCGCACAGGCAGGATTTCATCCAGCAGAAGATGACCCTCGGCTCAGCGAGGATCGGTTTCTGGTATAAGGTTCTGACATTCCTGCCGGAGGTTGATTTCAGCGTATACTGGCGCTACTACGACCCTGATTTTCCAACCCTCAATCCGGATGATTACAGGAAAAGCTCAGGCATAAGCGGACAGTTGAGTTTCAACCTCACCAGGTATCCTTTCACCCTCGCCGCGGAGCGCGACGCACTTGCCTCCGGCGAGTATTCCCTGCTCGCGTCTGCGCTCGCTGTCCAGAAGGATGTTGAGGACGCATACTGGGGCCTCGCCAACGCAGTTGACAACAGAATAATGGCTCACGCGGCCTACGAGGCCGCGAAGGAGGCCTATGATCTGACCCTTGCCCAGTTTCAGCTGGGCGCGGCTAGCCAGGCGGACATAGCGGATGCCGAGGAAGCTCTCATAAACGCTGAACTGGCGCAGGTATCCTCGGAATACGATCTTTTCCTTGCGGCCAGGAGACTTGAACTGGCCCTGGGTATCATGGAGGAAACGAAATGAA
>CBFGJU010000378.1:2097-6016 GCA_965649155.1 Caldifarciminota bacterium
GATAATCCTGCTTGTCCTCCTCATTGTCGTTGTGAACCTGGCGAAAAAACGGGGTGTTGTCCCGGAAGTCAGGGTGGAACCCATAGTCAGGGGTTCGGTTGAACAGATAGCTCGCGCCGAGGGCGTTATAGAGGCCGTGAACCAGGTCAACATAGGTTCTGACATAATGGGTAGGGTTGTGGATATAAGGGTTCGCCAGGGGGACAAGGTGAAGAAGGGGGATACCCTTTGCGTGGTTGACCCCAGGGTCTACAAGGAACAGGTTGCCGCGGCTCAGGCTTCAATAGCCGCGCAGGAAGCAACCCTCGCAAAGCTCAGGGAGGACTACGAGAGGACGAAGGCCCTGTTTGAAAAAGGACTTGTGTCAAAGAGCCAGCTTGAGCAGGCCGAATCCGCGTTTCGCTCTGCGGAGGCGCAGTTGAGAGCCGCCAGGGCCCAGCTGAGTCAGGTCAGGGTCACATATTCAAAGGCCTTCATAACCTCCCCTGTTGATGGTGAGGTCGTCGCTGTCAAGATGGAGATTGGCGAACAGGTCATAGCCGGGACGGTCAATGTCTCTGGCTCTGTCATCATGGTTGTGGCAGACATGAGCAGAGCCATAGTAAAGGCCGATGTTGACGAGACCGAGGTCGTCCAGGTTGCCGCAGGCCAGGAAGTCAGGGTGAAGATAGACGCGTTTCCGGGCAGGACTTTCCGTGGCGTGGTGGAAACCAGGAGCGGCGTCCCGACCTCAAGCTCTCTGAGTACGAGTGTCCAGCAGGCCGTGACATACCCGGTTGATATACTCCTTCTGGAAACACCGCCTGGGCTTTTGCCAGGCATGAGCGCGTCGTGCGAGATAATCACATCAAGGGCGGACTCGGTTCTCGTTTTGCCCCTGACCGCGGTTGGAAGTTACGAGGGTCAGGATGTTGTCTACCTTTACAAGGCTGGCAAGGCGATCCGAACGCCGGTCAATCTGGGCGTGACGGGCGAGGGCACTGCCGAGATCCTTGAGGGCCTTTCGGAGGGCGACTCGGTGATAGTCGGGCCAGCATCCGTCCTCGTCAACATGAAGGACGGCGCGAAGGTCAAGCTGAAGAAGGAAAAGGGCAAACCAGGAGAGGGGGAGAAGAAGAAGGGAGGCAGGCCCCCGGTGAGCACGAAGGGCGCGAGACTGTAAGGGTGAGATTCCGTTTCTGGTTCCGATTTTTGTAGCGCGCTCGCCAACACAGATACCCTACCAACCCCTGGTCTGCAAAAGCTCCTCCTCGCTCATTTTCGCCACATCAAGGCCTGGCATGGCAGAACCGAGTCCCCTTGAGACCTCCGCGACCTTCTTCGGATCATCGTAATATGTGGTCGCTATGACGATGGCTTTTGCCATTTTGGCCGGGTTCTCTGACTTGAAGATGCCCGATCCCACGAAGACCGACTCCGCACCGAGCTGGCGCATCAGCGAGGCATCAGCCGGGGTTGCTATTCCTCCTGCCGCAAAATTCGGAACCGGCAGTTTCCCGTGTTCGTGCACATACTTAACGAGCTCAAAAGGAGCCTGAAGGTTCTTTGCCGCGGCCGAAAGCTCGTCCGACCTCATCTGCGTCAGGGCTTTTATCCCGCCCACGACCATGCGCATGTGCCTGACCGCCTCAACCACATTCCCTGTCCCGGCCTCGCCCTTTGTCCTGATCATTGCCGCGCCCTCGCCTATCCTGCGCAGGGCCTCGCCAAGGTTCCTGCAACCGCAAACAAAGGGCACATCAAACGCGTGCTTGTCTATGTGGTTTTCCTCGTCCGCCGGGGTGAGGACCTCGCTCTCGTCTATGAAGTCAACCCCCAGTGCTTCCAGGACCTGGGCCTCCGCGAAGTGGCCTATGCGCACCTTGGCCATCACTGGAATAGAGACAGCGTCCATGATCTTGAGGATTATCTCCGGGTCAGCCATCCTCGCTACCCCACCTTCCTTCCTTATGTCAGCGGGAACCCTCTCCAGGGCCATGACCGCGACAGCGCCAGCATCCTCGGCTATTTTGGCCTGCTCGGGTGTCGTCACATCCATGATAACCCCGCCCTTGAGCATCTCCGCGAGGCCAACCTTGACCTCCCAGGTGTTCTTCTTTTTCTCGGCCATGGTTATTCTCCTTGCAGTTTTATATTATAAAGGATATGAACAGGCCTGCGCACCTTTGTTGATCAGTCATAACGGATATCTCGTGGGCATCTATCCAGAAGGAGAGGGATGCTCCATGACACCCCGCCGGGGCGCCGTGGATTACCTCCGGTTTTAACGGGAAGCCATCAGGGCACTGCTACCCGGAGGGTTTTCTCGCCAACCTTCACGAGATAGACCCCTGGATTCACGCTGAAGATCTGGTTTCCGGAGGGACAATCCCTTGTCACGAGAAGCCTGCCCGTCGCATCATAGACACGGATCCTGGCAGGTGAAGGCAGTGCCAGACTGAAAGAGCCGAGACCCGGCCTTATCATTATCGCGCCGGCCTTGCTGTCCTCTGGAACCTCAAGCGGCAAGCACCAGTATATCACGAGCTGATAAGCGCCGTTCGCGACGATGTCCACGCAATCGTCCTCCTCTGGGTTCATGTTCGCGGCCTTTATACCGGATATGTATGGGGTGTGAGTCAGGTCAACCGTGTCCGCTGTTGGAAAGTTCCCCGCGCCGTCGTTGTAGAAGACCACCACCCTTGGTTGGGCCATCATCTCTGAGCCAGCCTGGACTATGGCGTCCAGGTCTCCATCGCCGTCAATGTCAGCCAGGTCAGTCCCTCCCCTGAAGCGCATGGTTGCGGTGTGTCCCCAGTTGTCAAGGTTGACAACGCTGAAGTTGAAACCGCCCTGGTTTATGTATAGCCTGGGCCAGGGAGTCAAGAAATCCGGCCTTCCGTCGCGGTTGACATCCCCCGCGGCTATATACCAGTCATCGTAATCATCCCCGTTTCCGCTCAGGAAGTGATCCCCCCATGTGGAGTTGTTCACCCTCTCGTAGACGGATATGCCCTTTCCGGGCCAATCGGGCCTGCCACTCACAACCGCTATGTCCAGGTCAAAGTCCCCATCGTAGTCCGCGGGCGCGACCCCATCTGCCCTCTCGTGATAGGCAACATCCCACGAGACGAATGATCCAGCGCCCTGGTTCTCAAAGAGCTTTATGGGGCTCACTGAGTTGACATTTTCCCTTGAATGGATTATGTCCAGGTCACCATCCCCGTCAACATCCGAAACATCAACATCCATGGCATACGAGGCATAGGCCTGGTCAAGGAGATGCTCTGTCCAGGAGGGATTCTCATACCAGATGAGATATTCCTCGCGAGAGAGGATTATGTCCGTGTCGCCATCCCCATCAAGGTCGCCTGTGGCAAGGCCTGCCGCACCGCGTGGCATTGCCTGCGAAGAGAATGTTCGTGAGCCGCCATACCAGAACACATAGAGATAGGGATAGTCATCATAGGCATCCGTCGCGCAAGCGGCTATGTCCAGGTCGCCGTCGCCGTCCAGGTCAGCGATGGTAAGATCCCCTCCGTTCGGCGCAGGCCAGTTGAATATGACCTGCTTGGTCCATGCCATACTTATGAGAAGAAAGATGATCATAAACACCTCCGCTCCCCAATGCTAATGCATGAGCGCGGCGCGGATCAAGCGTGAGACAGGCAAAGATGAAAGGCAATCCATAGACCAAGGCCTGCGCTTTGAAGTTTAACCGGTGTTCTTATTGTTGCCTCGCGGCGAGAGCCTCCATGAAAATATCGGCCTTACCAGAGGAGAAAACCATGATCATAGACGGAAAAACCATAGCAGAGGAAATAAGGGCAAGGGTTTTGGCCGAGGCGCAGGCACTGCGCGCGAGAGGGATTATTCCTTCACTTGATGTCGTGATGGCCGGGGATGATCCCGGTTCCGTCCAGTATGCCAAGAGCAAAGA
>CBFGJU010000379.1:0-6003 GCA_965649155.1 Caldifarciminota bacterium
AGCCCGAGCTCGCGCAGGGACAGGACATCCGAAACGCAGAGGTATTCGCCCGGGTCGGCTTTTTCCATTGCCAGGGCTATCGCTTCCGCTGTGTCCTCAACATGAACAAATGGCAGGCGGTTGTCAGAATCCACGAAAATTCCCGGTTTCCGTTCAACCATGAGCCTGAGGAGAATGTCTATCTGAGAGCCAGGCCCATAGACCACTCCGGGCATTACGCATATGGTTTCCGGAAAGCGCTTTTTTATCTCCATGAGCGCCAGATATTTGGATAGCTCGTATGGCGAGAGGAACCTCCTGGGCCTACGGGTTATGCTGGATTCGTCGCGGATCGGCTCCGATGGCTTTCCTGCCCCATATGCGGCTATGCTTCCCACATAGAGCAGATTTTTGACCCCGGCCCTCCTCGCGGCCGCCAGCATCCCAGTTGTTCCCTCAACATTTACCGAGATCACGGCCTCTTTCGGATACGATCCGTAGTCAACTATGGCCGCGTTGTGTATCAGCGCGTCGCAGAGGGAAAGGGGCTTTGCCAGCGCGTCCGCGTCCATGATGTCCCCGCGGAACACCCTCGCGCCCGGCGACAAAAATCTTTCCCTGCCCGGAGTCCTGACCAGCGCGATGACCTCGTGGCCTTTTTCAATGAGCCTTTTGATCAAAACCCGTCCGATGAAGCCGGTCGCGCCGGTAACGAAAACCCGCATGGCCGGATATTTTAGCAAGACCTGTTGTTCCCGCGCCAGCGCGTTTGATCCGGCCCGCCCGGCCTCGTTATAATTTTCGTCCCGGCCCCATCGTCTAGCCTGGCCCAGGACACCTGGTTCTCAGCCAGGAGACCCGGGTTCAAATCCCGGTGGGGCTATTTCAGTGAGCGTTTGACATTTGCCCGGAGAATTGCAGACATCATGACCTGATTCCCGCGTGAATCGGAAGCCCCTCTCGTGGTTCGGGTTGTATGAATGAATTTGGCCTATTCCCTGGCCAGGCACGAGGCCTGATAGGGCACCCACAAGGGGTGCCCCTACATTAAAACCATTATCAGATGCGGATTTCCTTTGGCCGAGTTCTTGTTCCTCGCGGCCATGGTTCACTTTGCGGGGTTGTAAAACTCTCCTACCGAGACCCCCTGGTTCCGCCTGGGAAGGATTTTGCGCGGGAGCCGGGTTGTAAAACCCAGGAAAAGGAAACCAGGAACCCCTTATAATATGAGCATGGCAACCAGACTTCACATCCTTGATGGCGCCGGAAGCATAGGCGGAACAAAGATGATCCTTGAAGAGGACGGCAGGGGCGTTATCCTTGATTTTGGCCTGAACTACGGCAGGCTGGGGCTTTTCTTTGATGAATTCCTGAAGCCGCGCGCAACCAGGGGAATAATTGATTTCGTCATGATGGGATTGTTGCCTCCTCGCCGCGATCTCTACCGGGACGATGTATTCGTTGATCACCACGGCCTCTCTGCCATTGCGGAAACCGGCGTGGCCATAGAGGCCGCGCTCTTCACCCATCCCCACTTTGACCACACGGGTATGGGCGGTTTCCTCCGGGAGGACATACCCTTTTACGCCAGCCCCGCGTGCGCGCTCACCGCAAAGGCATCCCAGGACATCCGTTCTGACCTCAGCCACGAGCTCGTATACGCGAGGCCGAGGTTTTCAGACGGGTTCGTGGTCAAACAACCGAAAAAGAAGGAAGAGGGCGAGAAGCTCGCCAGGTTCAGGCCGTGGCGGCTCTTCTGCCAGGAAACCGGAACCGGTTTTCGGGGTTTCTGGCAGGTCTTTCACCTTTCCGAGCGCACCGCAAAGCCGGAGTTCCTTTTGCCGGAGCCTGTTGGCAGTGAGTTCCGGGTTGGGCCATTCGGGGTCAGGGCATTCCCGGTTGACCACTCCGCGCCCGGTGCTACGGCTTTTGCCATACAGACCAGCGCGGGCTGGATCGTCTATACCGGCGACCTCCGAAAGCACGGCTATGGAATGGAAAAGACCGCAAGGTTCCTTGAGGCCGCTTCGGCTCTCAGGCCCCTGCGCGCCCTGCTGATTGAGGGAACGAACGCGGGAAAGGATCCTGGCCCGAGCGAGACAATGGTCGCTGAGAGGCTCATGTCTGTTGTCAGAAAGGCAGAGGGGAGGCTCGTGAACGCGGAGTTCCCGCTCCGGCATCCCGAACGCCTCATCACATTTTCTGAGGTCGCGCGGGATTCCGGACGAAAGATGGTTCTCCTCCCCGGAGAATTCTACACTGGCTACGCTCTTTCCCTGGAACTGTCTGATCTTGTGAGCGTAATTGAGGGGGCCCTCATATATGATGAGCCGAAAACCAAGGTCTGGGGTTTTGAAGGGTGGATCAGAAAAAACTATCCGGACAGGCTCGTTGACGCGACGGCCATAGGGGCAAATCCGGGCGAATTCCTGACCAGCTTCCGCTACTGGTCAATAAACAAGCTTCTTGACATACCGGGAATCGCCGGGGGGATTCACATCTACTCCACCTCGGAACCGCACTCCGAGGAACAGGAGTGGGACCTGGACAGGCTCAGGAGGTGGCTGGACTTTTTCGGGATAGAGATGGAGGGCGACCCGCGCGCCGATCCCAACGACCCACTGCACGCCTCGGGCCACGCCTCGGGGCCGGAGCTCATTGATATAATCCACGCGCTTGAACCGAAGGAGGTCATCCCGGTTCACACCCAGAACTGGCAGTTCTTCGCGGACAATGTCCGGTGCTGTCCGGTGAGGGAGCCGGAGGAAGTTATTTGTCTTTGACAGCTCCAAGGGGCGAGGTGCGGGTTGTTCTGCAATCCAGCGAGGCGCCGGGGGCTACCCGGCCAGTTAGACGATCTGGAACAAGAAACACCAGATTAAATTGGCCTGGGATCAACCAGTGCCTTATAATTTTCCCTGAATGGATGACATAACAGCCTTGACCGTGAGGCTCGCGGAGGTTCCCTCGCTGGCGCAGAATCCCGACGATCTCCAGAAGGTAATCAGCATAGCCGATGAGTTTCTCCCCTCCGGCCTCACGCGCTACCGCTACGAGAAGGAAACCAGGCCATCAATGGTTGTCAGCTTCACCGAGGCCAGGCGCCCCGAAACCCTCTTTCTCGCGCACCTTGATGTCGTTGACGCCAGGCCAGAGCAGTTCAGGCCCAGGCTTGAAGGCGACAGGCTTTATGGCAGGGGAGTCATGGACATGAAGGGTTCCGCGGCCGTGCTCATGACCGTGTTCCGCGACCTCTACAACGATGGCAAGAGGCCCTCGGCCGCGCTCATGCTCACGACTGACGAGGAGATAGGTTCGGCAAATGGTGTGGCTTATCTGGTGAGGGAAGAGGGTTGGTCAGCCGACTTCGTCATCATCCCGGACGGCGGCCCGAACTTCGCCCTGGTCACGAAGGGAAAGGGCGCGTTTCACATCAGGGCAGAGGCCAGGGGCCGGGCTGTCCACGGCAGTGCCACATGGGCAGGGGAAAACGCCATAGACAAGCTGATAGCGTTCTACGATGATCTTAAGAAGATATTTTCCACGCCTGAGCCATGCGGAGACGGGGGCCACTGGCACGAGACCCTGAACCTGGGAGTGATAAAGGGAGGCAAGAAGGTCAACATCGTGCCCGACCACGCGGAGGCCTCTTTTGACATAAGGTTCACAGAGGCCTGGACCGTCAGGAAGGTTGAAAAAACCATCGGTTCCCTCGCGGATAAACACGGTATAAGCTTTGAAATAGAATCAACCGGCGAACCCTTCAACACCCCAAAGGATGAACCGCACCTGGTTCTCTTCGCCAGGTGCATGGAAGAGGTCCTTGGACGCCCTCCGGTCTACGGACACGAGCACGGCGCTACCGACGGCAGGTTTTTCTCCGAGAGGGGCATCCCAACGGTCATAACCTATCCCGAGGGATGGGGCATCCACGGTGACGAGGAGTGGGTTTCCGTTTCGTCCCTGCAGAAGCTCTATCTTATAATCAGAAAATACCTGGAGGCAAGATGATAGCCGTCATAACCGGTAGCGGCATAAAGGGTCTCGCCGGATCCTCTGAGAAGACCCCCTTTGGAGAGACATCCGGCCCCATCGCCGCGAGAGATATAGGCGGACAGACCGCCCTGTTCCTATCTCGGCACGGGGAAGAACATGCCTGGCCGGCCCACCGGGTTCCCCACAGGGCCAACATCTGGGCCCTTTACTCAAAGGGAGCAAGGGCAATCCTCTCGGTTGGGTCTGTGGGCGGGATAGACGCGAGCCTCAGCCCCGGAGATTACCTCGTCCTTGATGATCTCATTGATCTAACCCCTCCACCGACATTCTACGATGGCCCCGGCGGCCCTCGGGTTCCCGATTCGGATGATCTCCCCTCAGCTTTGATCAACGGTGGAGTTGCTGTTCATGTGAGCTTTGCCGAACCCTTCTGTCCCGCTCTCAGGAGCCTTCTCCTTTCAGTGATAAGGGATATGGGCCTTCCGGTCAGGGATGGCGGCACCTACATCCAGACCCGCGGCCCCAGGCTTGAGAGCGCGTCAGAGATAAAGGCCTTCGGGGTTCTGGGCGCGCATGTGGTTGGCATGACAATGGCTTCGGAGGCCACCCTGGCCAGGGAACTGGGGATGTGTTTTGCTGGCCTCGCTGTGGTTGCCAACATGGCCGCCGGCATAAGGGGCGCGAGACCCTCCGGCTCCGAGGTTGAGGACGCAATGGGGGACAAGGAGAAAGAGATAGCCATCCTGCTTGAGGAGTTCATAGCCAGGGCAATGCCGGGCGAGCGCGAACCCTGCTCCTGCGGCCGTCATCCCATAGAGGGGATCCAAAACAAGCTCTGGAGGGGTCGTTTTGGCAAGGGTTAAGATAGCGATAACCGGAAACACCGGCTCCGGAAAGAGCACGGTTGCCGAGCTTCTTAGAAAGCGTGGCATCCCCGTGGTGGACGCTGACGCGATAGCCCACAGGGTCATGTCCATGACCGAGATAAGAGAGAGGATAAGGGCCGAGTTTGGCATGGAGTTTATCACCCCTGATGGCTTTGTGGACAGGAAACGCCTTGGCAGGGAGGTCTTCTCTGATCCGGTGAGCCTCAGGAGGCTGAACGCTATAATGAGACCAAAGATAGCATTCCTAGTGGGCAAGGCGATGGATGAGGCTCCGGGTGAGTTCGTCGCTGTTGATGGTGCCCTGGTCTTTGAATACGGCCTTGAGGGGCTTTTTGACAGGGTTGTCGTGGTTGTGTCCGATCCGGCCGATATGATTCGTCGCTCTGCGAGGAAGACCGGCTACTCCGAAGACGATGTCCGAAAAATATTATCCGCGCAGATTCCCCAGGAAGAGAAGGCCAGAAGGGCCTGGTTCGTTATAGATAATAAAGGCTCGCTGGAGGATCTTGAGAGGCAGGTGGACGAACTCCTCGCGCGCCTGAGGTCAAGAGAATGAAAACAGAACTTGCCGCGTTCCTTGATTTCCTTAGAGACGGGGGCCACAGGATAACCGGTCCGAGGATAGAGGTCGCGAAAAGGGTCTTTGCCCTTCACGAGCACTTCAGCGCGGAGGAGCTCCAGTTTCTCTTGAGGGCGAGGCGAATTTCAAGGGCAACCGTCTACCGGACCCTGACCCTCATGGTTGAGGCCGGTCTCGTCAAGGAGCACGCCTTTGGCACCAGGGGCAAGCTATACGAGCACATCATCGGCCATCCGAGGCATTTTCACCTGGTCTGCGACAATTGCGGGGCGATAGAGGAGATAGACGCGCCGGACGCGGAGGCCGCTCTCAGGGCGGCCGCGGAGAGAATGGGATACGAGATAGTGGGGATGGATGTTGTCATTCACGGGATTTGTGGGAAGTGCAGGGGGAAGGATAAGGTCGGTTAGATGGCGCTCTTGCCTGCCGGAGTGATTTTTCGCCGGACAGCTTTGCTACGATCCTTGCCACCTCCTGTAGCCATCGCGTTTGCCCTGCCAGCGCCTTCCGCTCTATAATCTCTTTCCTAAAGGAGGCAAAGACTTGGCCGAAGAAACAACT
>CBFGJU010000380.1:0-5989 GCA_965649155.1 Caldifarciminota bacterium
AGAGCGAGGGCCTTCATCTCAATGGCGCCAAACCATAATGGTGTTTTCCTTTCAGCTTCAAGAAAGGAATCAAGCATCTTTATTGCCCTTTCTCCCTGGCCCTTGATCAGCAAACAGATACCCAAATAGTAATCTGCCCTGTGCGGTTTCCAGGCGTTCGGGTCTTTCCTGTAGTCCATGAACCCCTTGTATGCTCTATCGTATTCCGCGTTGAAAAAATCGTTCCCGCATAGGTGGAGTCTTGTTATGGATAAAGCTTCTCTATCTCCCGTCATTTTTACCATCTCCAACGCTCGTAGCAAATATGCTTTAGCCTTCTCCATCTCACCTATACCCCTGTGAGATCTGCTTATTGGAACGAGCAACAGCCAGGCCAACCACGGTTTGCCGGATACCTGGGGCAAAAGCCTAATCCCCTTCCTGATTGTAGAAAGGTATTCGTGCCTCCAAAAAAGCATGAGCACCTCCATCACCAGAAAGGCCAGCCTGTCCTCGCTTTTCAATTCCTGAAGATAGGTTTTGAATTCGGCGGGTTCTCTTTCCCAAAGATCAATGGCGCGCCTGACCCTTTCCTCGGTGTCCATAGTAAAATTTTAAAGGATCCAAATGGCTGTGATCAACTATAAGCAAAGAATCAAATCGTTTTCGCGTCCAATTTGCGTCCAACCGCCCCCGATAATATGGCTATCATATGAACGACCTTAAGAGTGGAACGAAGGAAAACCTAAAAAAGGAGTTTTGAAGATGTTGAACATATGTCTTACAAGTGTGCTTCTCAGCCAGGTCTATGGGAACTGGCCCATGTGGGGAGCAACCCCCAAGCATAAATCCGTCCAGCGCATGCCGGGAGCCATAACAACCCCTGTGATAAAGTGGAGGTTCGCGACTGGGGGTGGTGTTGAATACCAGTTCTCAGCGGTAGACGATGTGGATGGGGATGGACAGATTGAGGTTGTGATAGGCTCGCTTGATCGCAAGGTCTATTGCATCAACGGTTCAACCGGAGCCCAGGAGTGGGCGTTCACAACCGGAGGTGAAGTTTGGTCGTCTCCAGCAATAGCCGATGTGGATGGAGATGGGTACAAAGAGGTTGTTGTGGGATCGTATGACGACAAGGTTTATTGCCTCCGCGGCTCAGATGGTGCCAAGAAGTGGGAATTCACCACAGGAGGCAATGTGCAGTCTTCCCCGGCGGTAGCTGATGTGGATGGGGATGGACAGATTGAGGTCGTGGTAGGATCATGGAACAGCAGGGTCTATTGCCTCCACGGCTCAGATGGGGGCCAGAAATGGTTATTCTCTGCCGGCAACAGAGTAATTTCTTCTCCGGCGTTAGACGATGTGGATGGGGATGGACAGATTGAGGTCGTTATAGGATCATCTGATGGCCGTGTCTATTGCCTCCGGGGCTCAGACGGGGTCAAGAAGTGGGAATTTCTCACAGGTGGGATCGTTCAGTCCTCGCCAGCGATTTCTGATGTGGATGGCGATGGAAATCTTGATGTCGTGATAGGCTCATGGGACAAGAAAGTCTATTGCCTCCGGGGCTCAGACGGGGTCAAGAAGTGGGAATTCGCTACAGGCGACAGCGTTTGGTCATCCGCGGCGATATCAGATGTGGATGGCGATGGGCATCGTGAGGTTCTGATAGGATCAAACGACCGCATGGTCTATTGCCTCCGCGGCTCAGACGGGACCCCGAAGTGGTCTTCCGGGCCATTCCAAAGCGCTGTCCACCTTCCCGGATCTTTGGCAGATATAGATGGAGATGGGAGATTTGAGTTGCTGGTTTCCCAGTATAGTCTCACCATTCCTCCTGCTGTTGACACCCTCTATTGCTTGAACGCTGAGAATGGTTCTGTGGCCTGGAAAATAGGTCTGGCCTATGATGTCCACACCCCCGTTGCCGCTGACATAGACGGGGATGGCTGTATAGAGGTAATCACGGGAACCGCGCAGGACGATGCCCAGGGCTACCGTTTCTTTGCCATAGATGACCCTGCCAACACTATGGGCTGTGGCGACTTATATGATGATATAGAGGAGGGCTATGGGCCCGGTTCCCTTGACTTCAGGCCCCAGGGCAAGGGGCTTTACCTTTCCATGCCTCGTGAGGCTCAGGTCTCCCTGAACCTATACGACGCCTCAGGAAAGCTCGTTCAGAGACTCTACGATGGCGTCCTGGCCCAGGGCGGCCATAGCTTTATCCCGAACACAGGAACAAAGGGCGTTTATCTCGCTGTTCTCAGGTATCAGGGAGGGATGAAGACCCTGAGGATTATGAGATAAATTTTCTGGCCGGCCGGAGCACATTTGCACCTCCCGTTTCACTCCGGCCGGCCTGGTTTTCTATTCAGGGGAAAAGTATCTGATTATAGCCCCGGCCGGGTAATATTACCACACCTCCCGTCCCGGCCGGGGCTTTTGCCACCCCATAAAATTTTCAAAAGCGTAAAACTTTATGGGGACCCCGGCAGAAACAAAAACAGGACTCGTCGGAGAAACTCTCTTTCTATTCCCCGGTTATCAACGACCCCAGCTTCTCTCCCCTGATTATCCTGAGGAAAGCCCCCGGCTCCCAGATATTAAAAACTATTATTGGCAGGTCCCGCTCGCGAGCCAACTGGACCGCGGTCATGTCCATGACACCAAGGCCCTGTTCAAGAAAGGTTCTGTAATCCAGCTCTGGCAGGAACCGGGCCGCGGGATCAATCTTTGGATCCGCGGTATAGACCCCGTCAACGCCGGTGCCCTTCAAAAGGGCGTCCGCTCCTATCTCAGCCGCGCGAAGCGCCGCGGCCGTGTCCGTTGAGAAGAAGGGATTGCCGGTGCCGCCTGCCAGAATGACAACACGGCCTTTCTCAAGATGCCTTATTGCCCGGCGGCGGATGTATGGCTCAGCAACCTGGTTCGCGGCCATGGCAGTCATCAGCCTGGTGGTGAGGCCGCGCTCCTCAAGGTGAGCCTGGAGGGCAAGGGAATTTATCATGGTTGCCAGCATGCCCATGAAATCCCCGGTGACGCGGGAAACGCCGATGTCCTCTGCTCTCGCGCCGCGCAAGATGTTTCCGCCGCCAACGACAACGGCAATCTGAACCCCGGTCTCCCCTATGGCCGAGGTTATCTCGTCAGAAATGAAACCAACGGCCTTCCGGTCTATCCCGCCGGCTTTCTCGCACCCCTTGCCAGCAAGGGCCTCGCCGGAGAGCTTGAGGAGAACCCTTCGGTATTTCATAACATTTCAAAAAAGGCAGGCGCGGAGGCCTGCCCCTGTATGATTATCCGGTCTGGATTTCAATCCTCCCCCACCTTGAAACGGGTGAATCGGAGAACCCTGACCGACGCGCCCATCTCATCCGACGCGGCCCGCAGGTAGTCCGCAACCGTCATCCCCTGATCCCTGATGTATGCCTGCTCAAGGAGAACCCTCTCCTCGTAGAAGGTCTTCAATCGGCCTTCAACTATCCTGTCCAGGACCTTCTCCGGCTTGCCCTGCTCTATGGCCTGTTGGCGGTATATCTCTTTCTCCTTCTCAACTATTTCTGAAGGAAGATCATCCCTTGAGACAGATACCGGCTCCATCGCGGCTATCTGCATGGCGATGTTGCGCGCTATCTCAAGGGACTTCTCGCCTTCAGGAGCCTCAATCGCGAGTATGACACCGAGCATGTCTCCGGGGTGTATGTAGATATCCACGAGGGAACCGGATTCAGCCTTGTAAAGGGCAAAGCGTTTCACCCGAATGTTCTCGCCTATCCTAGCGACATGGTCCTTTATCACATCCGAGACCCTGGCATTCCCGTAATCCGGAAGGGAAAGCTCATGCAGGGCAGAAGGGTCAGGGGGTTCGGATTCGGCAACCGTTCGGGTCAGGACCGACAGGAGCCTGGCGAATTCCTCTGTCCTGGCGACGAAATCCGTCTCCGAATTCAGTTCCAGGATCACGCCCTTCTTTCTGTCAGGGGATAACCACATCCCGATCTTGCCCTCCTTGGCCTCCCTGTCTATGCGCTTGTCCGCGCGAGCAAGTCCGCGCGTCCTGAGGACATCAAGGGCCTTTTCTATGTCTCCCCCTGCCTCCTCAAGCGCTTTCTTCGCGTCCATGAATCCTGCCCCGGTCCTGTCCCGGAGCTCTTTGACGAGTTTAACGGGGATCTCCATCTCAGTTGCTCCTGATTGGTTCCTTGCCTCCCCTTCCCTCCAGAACAGCGTTTGCCATTGCCTCGGTCACCAGCTTTATTGATCGTATGGCGTCGTCATTGCCCGGAATGGGGTAATCCACGACCGTGGGGTCGGAATTGGTGTCAAGCAAGGCTATTATGGGGATGCCGAGCTTCCTGGCCTCCCTGATAGCAATATCTTCTTGGGTGACATCCACAACGAACATTATGTCAGGCATAACCTCCATGTCCCTTATGCCGCCGAAGAGCTTCTGGAGCTTGAAGAGCTCTTTCTCCATAAGGGAAAGCTCTTTCTTGGTGTATGGAAGGGTCTTGCCCTCTGCTTTGATGGCTTCCATCTCAGAGAGGAGCTCCTCCAGCTCGCGCATCCGGGAGAGGCGTTTCCTGATTGTCTCAAAGTTGGTCAGGAGGCCACCAGGCCAGCGCTCCGTAACATGGAATACGCCGGCGCGCTCGGCCTCCTCCCTGACCACTTCCCTGGCCTGCTTTTTTGTCCCCACAAAGAGAATGTTTCCGCCCCTGAAGGCGACATCCCTCATCTTGCCATAGGCGGCTAAAAGGAGCGGAAGGGTCTTTCTCAGGTCTATGATGTGAACCCCCCCTCTCTCCGTGAATATGAATTCCCTCATCCTGGGATTCCACCTCTGGCGTGGGTGGCCAAAGTGGACGCCGGCCTCCAGGAGGTCCTTCAGGGTCACGGGCGACAGGTCAGCGCTTGGAGTATTGCCAACTGCGCCTTCTCTTGGTTCTTCCATACTTCATCCTCTCTTTTTCCCTGGGATCACGGCCCATGAATCCCTCTTTCTTGAGTATTTCCATGTAGCGATCGTCCATCTGCGCTAGGCACCTTGAAAGGGCAAGCCTCATGGCTCCGGCCTGGCCCGAGAGTCCTCCGCCATCAAGCTTGACCGCCACATCAACCTTGCCGGAAACGCCAGTCCTGGAAAGGGGCTCGGTCGCGGCCAGGACAAGGTCTTCACGGCCAAAATAGGCGAGAGGCCTTTTGCCGTTGACATAGATCCAGCCGTGGCCAGGTTCCTTGACCCTTGCTCTGGCCCTGGCCCTCTTGCGCGAGCCGGACGCGAAAACGAAACGCTTATCCTCCATCAAAAGAACTCCTTGAGATCAACGGGTTCCGGACGCTGAGCCCTGTGAGGGTGTTCCGGACCCGGATAGACCTTTAACCTTTTTGCCATCCCCCGACCAAGCTTGTTGCGAGGGAGCATCCTCTTTGCCGCGAGCCACAAGAGCCAACCGGGGTGCTTCTCGGCCACCTGCCGGGCCGTCCGCTCCCGAAGGCCTCCGGGATAACCGGAGTGGGAGTAATACTTCTTGTGATCCCACTTTCTACCCGTAAGAACAATATCGCTTGCGTTTATCACCACGACATAATCCCCGACATCCAGGTGCGGGGCCCAGGATGGTTTTCTCTTGCCCATCAAAAGCTGTGCGACAGCCGAGGCGAGACGGCCAAGGGTCTGGCCCCTTGCATCAACCAGGCGCCAGGCTCTCCCGGCCTCAATCTCATCGGCTTTTGGCAGGTATGTTTTCATGCTAATACAGCTCCACTTTTGCTGAGAGGGAAAATTGTAAGGCCGGACAGGAGGCCGTTTCAAGCGCGAGGGATAACTGTGGGATCATGTTGGGTAGACCAGGATCTGGTTGCCGTGTGTGGTGAGATGCAAAGATCTCGCCGGCCATGCGCGAGATCGCGGCCGCGGATTATCGTGAGCCTTTTGCCTGAGAGCCTTTCCCGGTCTGGTCTTGGCGCGCTGAAATCGGCTCCGGGAGCCAGATTGGTTGATTAC
>CBFGJU010000381.1:0-4932 GCA_965649155.1 Caldifarciminota bacterium
GCTGAAAAGCACGGCTTGGCGCTCGTGCGCGGGGGAGCGTGCGAAATCCCCGAAGAACCCATCTGCGGCCGAGAGCGCGGCTTCAATCTCCGGCTCGCCAGCGAGGTGAACCCTTCCGGTTTCCTTGCCCTGCCAGTCCCTTGACGGCAGGAGGTTTCCCGTTCCGACCCTTTTCCCGGCGATGATGAGCTTGTGTTCGGTCATGAATATATGATAAACCTGAAGGGGTTCCCGGTTCACGATTGCGGGACAGATTCAACGATACCAATTTGATAATTGGAACGCCTTGCCCCGGATCCCACGCGCGAGGGACTGAGCGTGATCCTGAGAGCCCGGTCTTGTCCGGCCGTTGTCTGCACTTGAAAACCCCTATCCCCCTGGCTTAAGCTATTCGCCCATGGCTTTGAGTCTGCTGGTTCTCGTTGGAACCGATTACTCGTCTTTCAGAACCCAGTTGTGGCTTTTCAAAAACGCCACCCTGCGTGATTCCTTTTACACCTACACCATGCAGAACGGCGATGTGGCCTATTTCTCAGTGAAGCCACGCTTCCAATCCAGGGCCTTTGATATATACGACAACTGGCGTCCGGCATACGGGATCATCATAGCCATGGAGCCATCAACGGGAAGGATCCTCGGCCTGCAGGCCTACAGCAGGTCAGAACCCAGCAATCCCTGGAACAAGAACCTGGCCATCAGGAACACATTTCCAGCCGCCAGCTTGTTCAAGATAGTCACCGCGCTCGCTGTCATAAGAAAAAAAGGCCTATCTCCGGACGACTCGCTCACATACAGGGGAAAATCCCACTCAACCAGCCCTCGTGTCTGGCTCAAGAGCAAATACCTGACAAAGACGACCTTCGCTGAGGCCTTCGGAATATCGTGCAATCCGGCCTTTGGCGTCCTGGCTAAGGATGTTGGCCGGGAGCCGCTCCTTGAGACCGCCAGGGACCTCGGTTTCAGGCTTGACGGCGCGAAATTCAACCTTCCGGAGGAACTTGGCTTCGGTAAGGTTGAGAAACCAAAGGGCACAGACAGCCTCATGCTCATGGGCGCAGGTTTCGTCAACTCATCTCTGAGCCCCATGCACGCTCTCCTGGTGGCTTCGGCAGTAGCAAACGGAGGGGTAATGATGAAACCGAGCCTCCTTGATAGTGTTGTCGGCAAGGATGGCGGCCTGGTCTGGGTTGCAAAGCCTGAGACCCTTGCCATTGCTATGACCCCTGAAGAGGCGAGTATCATGCGAAAGCTCATGCTCGCGACCGTCACGGGTGGCACATCCTACAAGGCCTTTTACACATCAGAGGGCAACCCTGTCCTTCCGGGTGTGACCGTTGGTGGCAAAACAGGTTCCCTCTCTGGCAAGGACCCCCAGGGCAAGTGCGATTGGTTCGCCGGGTTCGCTGATAAAGGTGGCGCGAGGGTAGCGATAAGCTCCCTGGTTGTCAACAGCACGAACAAGAAGACCAGGCTAAAAGGCTCTTATCCGGCTGAGGAGGCACTGAGAGCCCTCTTTGGCATAGACGGTCCTCCGCCAATGTGCGCGGAGGATATCAAGCCGGTTGAGAAAAAGAAGAGGTGAAACATGGCCCTCGTTTTTATGATAGCCGCGCCGTTCTCATTCCAGAAAGCCACGGTCGCCTGGAAGGTTGGAGAGGATAGCGCGGTCGCGTATATCGCTGATTACGGGAAAAGGGTTGGGATGTTCATATACCGCGGAGGGGAGCTCTCCGAGAGGGGCCTCATCCTTGACAGGAAGGGTTGGAAGGTTGACATGAACCTCATGGAGTTCTCCGCGCAGGAGGGATACTTCAAGACACCGGAGGACCTCGTGAATTTCTGGTGCACAGGAGACCCCCTATCCCGCGGGATTGTCCTGGGCCACGGAGGGGTGAAAGCCGAGAAAACCGGAACCGAGAGCTTTCAGGGTTATCCTTGTGTTGCATACAAGCTCATCGGTGATGACAGCTCCACAGAGGGCAAACTCCTGCGGTGGGGAGGCCTCACCCTTTTCTACCAGCTCAGGGTCGGGGAAGAGGTCTACGAGTGTTCGGTGATGAGCCTGGACACCCTCTCAGCCATTCCGGAGGACAAGCTGAGGCTTCCGGAGACCATATTTCCGGTGAGATGAAACTGCGGGGCTAAAAGCCTCGCCTGGACGAAAGGTTTTGCAATTATGAAGGTTTTTATAGGCATAACCGGCGCGTCGGGCGCGGTATATGCTCTGAGGCTACTTGAGGAACTGAGGGGCCTCGGTGCCGAGACTCATGTTGCCGTAACCCGCTGGGGCAGGCATGTCCTTGAGGCCGAGGGCTTTTCCCTGGATGAGCTGAAAAGCCTCGCGGCCTCGGTCTCTGACGCTGATGACATCGCTCGCGCCCCCGCGTCGGGAACGGCAGGTTTCGGGGCTTTCGCGATAGCCCCTTGCTCCGCGTCCAGCCTGGGAAAGATAGCCTCTGGCATAGGGGACAACCTGGTGACCCGAGCGGCACAGGTCGCGCTCAAGGAAAGAAAGCCCCTCGTCTTGCTGATTCGGGAGACTCCTCTTTCGCCTGTCGTTATAGATGCCATGCTGAGGGTCTCGCTTTCCGGCGCTACGGTTATGCCAGCATCTCCTGGTTTTTATCACGGGCCGGAGAACATTGACGACCTCGTCGGATTCGTGGTCAAGAAGGTTCTCTCCGCGATGGATTTTCCGGTTGACCTCAGCGAGCTCTGGGAGGGGGAATAAATCCCGCGATCCTTCACCCTGCTGGCCTCAAAATGGCTTAACTCCAGGCCAGGTTTCAAATTCCCCGATTTTTGCCCGTAATCAACCAACCTGGCGGTTGGTGTGGATCTCTGCGTCTCAAGACCGTATTGGGAAAGGCTCTCTAAATCCCATAGTGTTTGCGCGCGGGACCCTCCTGGCCTGATAATATAATGGTGAACAAGAGGTCTTTCGGCTATTCGTTCCGATGCTGGTTTCTCTAAATTTTCCGGGAGGCAGAAAACCATGCCCGAATACCCCATTGAACCCTTCAGGATAAAGAGCGTTGAGCACATAGAGGTCCCTGGTCCAGCCGAAAGGGAGAGGCTTCTGAAAGAGGCAGGCTATAACCTTTTCAAGATACCGGCGGAAAAGGTTTTTGTTGATCTCTTGACGGATTCTGGAACCGGAGCCATGAGTCAGGAGCAGTGGTCAGCCCTGATGCTCGGAGACGAGTCCTATGCTTCCGCAAAATCCTGGTATAGGTTTGAGAAGGCGGTTCAAGAGTTCACCGGCATGCCGCATGTGATACCGGTCCACCAGGGCCGCGGCGGCGAGAGGATAATCGCCTCTGTTTTGTTGAGAAAGGGCGATGTCGTTGTGTCCAACACCTTGTTTGATACCACCCGCGCCAACATAGAGGCCGTTGGGGCAGAAGGTCTTGACATCCCGTGTCCCCAGAGCGCGGACATAAAGAGCTCTTATCCCTTCAAGGGCAACATGGACACCGAGAGGCTCAGGGAGATCATCAGTAGAGAAGGTGCCAGGGTAAAGATGCTCATTATCACCCTGACAAACAACACGGGAGGGGGCCAGCCTGTCTCCGTGGAGAATGTCGCGGAGGCCTCGGAAATTGCCAGAGAAAACGGCATCCTGGTTATGCTTGACATATGCAGGGTAGCTGAGAACGCTTATCTCCTGAAGCAGAGGGATCCGGCCCGCGCGGACAGGTCCATTCCGGAGATAATCCTTGAGATCATCGGCCATGCTGACCTCGTTTCAATGAGCGCGAAGAAGGACGCCATAGCCAACATAGGGGGATTCATAGCGGTCAGGGATGAAGGTCTTGCCCAGCGATTCAGGGCCCAACTCATACTCTGGGAAGGATTCCCCACATATGGCGGGATGCCTGGAAGGGACATGGACGCCATAGCCCGTGGTCTCAAGGAGGGTGTAACCGAAAGCTATCTGAGCTACAGGGTTGGCCAGGTCAGGTATCTCGCGGAAAGGCTGATGGAAACGGGCTATCCCCTGATATGGCCCCCTGGCGGACACGCTGTCTACATTGAAGCGGGAGAAGCCCTCCCCCACATCCCGAAGGAGCAGTTTCCCGGCCAGGCACTCGCGGTTGAGCTATACCGTGAGGGCGCGGTGAGGACCGTTGAGATAGGCAGTCTGATGTTCGGACCCTCTGCCATCCACGAATTCGTTCGTCTAGCCCTTCCGAGGCGGGTCTATACAAAGGCTCACCTTGACTGGGTCGCCGATACCGCGAAAAGGGTCTATGACAGGAAGGACGCGATCCCAGGATACAGAATCCTGTGGGAACCCCCGGCCCTGAGGCATTTCCTGTGCGAGCTTGAACCGGTTGCCCCAGCTGGAAAATAATATCAATATTATGCCGAGAAAGCGTGTCCTTTCTGGGGTAAGGCCGACGGGAAAAGCCCACCTGGGGAACCTCGCGGGAGCGTTTTTCAACTGGGCGAGGATCCAGGACTCTGGCAAATACGAGACCTTCTACTGCGTTGTTGACTGGCACTTCCTGACCACGGACTACGCGGAGACCGAGACCTTGAGACCCAACACCCTTGAGATGGTCAGGGACTGGCTAGCGGTTGGTCTCTCTCCCGAAAGGTCAACCCTCTTTCTGCAATCAGCCGTGCCGGAACACGCGGAACTGCACCTGCTTTTCTCAATGCTCGTCTCGTTGTCAAAGGCCCTTCGCGTCCCTACTTTCAAGGAGCACCTTGAGGACACCAGGGCTGAGACCATGAAGGATAAGTTGCGCACGGAAACCGGAGATGTCGCGGAGATTCTCAAGGCCATGAGGGCCGAGGTTACCGACCGACTGGTGGAGTTCATAGCTGGCGGGCCTGATCCTGACACGATCAAACAGAAGCTCTCCTCGGAGCTTTCCCGGCTCACCGACAGAGCCTCCGAGGCCCTCGCCAGGAGCGTCGCGG
>CBFGJU010000381.1:4942-5951 GCA_965649155.1 Caldifarciminota bacterium
GTTGACTTTTCTGATGTCCCAGGCTTTGAGGCAATATCCTGTGGTTTCCTTGAATACCCCATACTTCAGGCCGCTGACATCGCCATCTACAGGGCGCACTCGGTCCCCGTGGGAGAGGATCAGGTTCCCCACATTGAGTTCACCAGGGACATAGTTCGCCGCTTCAACGCGGTCTACAGCCAGGTTTTTCCTGAACCAGAGGCCCTTCTCACGCCCGTGCCCAGGATACTCGGCTCCGACCGTAGGAAGATGAGCAAGCGCTACGACAACGGGATATATCTCGCTGACCCGCCGGATGTCCTTGAAAAGAAGCTCATGGGGTTCTACACCGACCCCTCTCGGATAAGAAAGAGCGATCCCGGCCACCCGGACGATTGCCCGGTGTTTCTCCTTATAAAGGCGTTTCTGCCAGACAGAGCAGATGAGGTCAAACCGGCTTGCGAGCAAGGGGAGCTCGGTTGCGTTGAGTGCAAGCGGAAGGCCGCGGCCGGCCTGAACGAGTTTCTGGAGCCACTCAGGGAACGCCGGGCCTCCTTCGGGGAAGATTACCTCCTGGATGTTCTCAGGGAAGGTTCAAGAAAGGCAAGGGCCGAAGCTCAAAAAACCATGGCCCTGGTCAGGAAAGCCATGAAGATGGACTGGCTCTAAAGCGTTTCGTCAAAGAGCCTCTCTCTGATCCTTTTGTAATATTGCCTCTATTCATCAATATAGGAATCGTATGGGAACTCCGGGAGCAATTCACCGTTTGCCAGCTCGCGGGCGCGGGACAGATACTCATCTTTCTCGGCGGGGTCGCGTGTCGCATCCGCGAGCCTGGTGAGGTCCTCAATCTCCCCGAGGTCAGTCCAGACATTACCTTCAAGCTGGTAAAAATCGCGTTTATGAGTGATAAGATCCTTGTCCCCAATGGTCCTTCTAGCAAAGGATACGGCCTGATAAAGTAATTCGCGGTTTTTCTTGTTGTATCTTTTCTTGGGCCAGAGGAGGTAAAAAAGGTGATCCTCAGCTA
>CBFGJU010000382.1:0-5938 GCA_965649155.1 Caldifarciminota bacterium
ATGTGGCTATGAGACGAGGGCCCAGGGCAGAGCGGTGGAGCTTGCCTCTCAGGGGCTCAAGGGAACTCCTCTCATCAGTAGGGAGACCGAGAAGGGTTCTCGCGGAGAACCTCCCCAGGCAAAGGATGAGATCCGGCGAGATTATCTCAACCTGGAGCTTGAGGAACCTGAAGCACGCGGATATTTCTCCCGGCGCTGGGTCCCGGTTATCAGGGGGCTTACACTTCACAACATTGGCGATATAAACATCCCGTTCCCTGTCAAGGCCTATCTCCGAGAGTAGCATGGTGAGCAGGGCGCCGGATTTCCCCACGAATGGTTTCCCGATCTCGTCCTCCTCCCTGCCTGGCCCCTCGCCCACGAGGAGCAACCTCGCATAGGGATTCCCACAGCCGAAGACATTGCTCTTTCTCTTTGACCCAAGCGGACAACGCCTGCAACGCGCCGCGACTTCCGCCAGAAGAGAGAGAGACCTCATCCTGTCCCTGGCTCCGGGGATATAGAATTCCCTTAGGCCGAAAAACTCTCTCAGGTAGAAAAGCGGGAGAGACCTGTCCTTCATGAGGGTTGCTGGTTGAGGCCCGAGGACAGTTCCAGGGAAAAACGGATCGGCGCGGGGGTCATTTTATTATCCTGGCTATCTCGCGAATAACAGCGAAAGCGGCCTGGGCCTTTGAGACAACGCCCAGATCCGTGGTTTTTTTCTCGTTGATGATGAGGAAGTGGGCCCGGTCAGAGCCAGGAGAGGAGATTTCGTTCGCCACCATCAGATCAACCCTCTTTGATTTCATCTTGCTCCTGGCATTCTCAAGAAGGCCGCTCTCCTCGCTGAGGCAGAATCCCACGAAGACCTGGCCTGGCTTCCTGGGAAGCCCCGCGAGGATGTCCGGGGTTGGCTCAAGCTCAATGGTGAGACCCCCTTTGCGTTCTATCTTTGTCCCCGAAACCTTCCGAGGCCTGAAATCAGCGACCGCTGAAGCCATGATGATGACATCGTGTTCCGGAGCCAGTCTGGAAATAAGTTCCTGGAGCTCATGCGCTGTCCTTATGTCGTAGGAGTCGTGGGCCGGCGCTGGCGGTGCGCCGGGGCCGCGGACGGCGGTCACGAAAGCCCGCGCGGCCCGCGCGGCCCTGCAGAGTTCAACGCCCATCCTGCCGGACGAGAGGTTGGTTATGACGCGGACAGGATCAAGCGGCTCCGCGGTCGGACCATAGGCAACCATGACCCTTTTCCCACTGAGGGAATTCACAACCCCTGCCCACTCCTCAATGTAGGAGGCTATTTCCTCCGGCGAACGCATCCTGCCGATGCCACGACCAGATGAGAGGTCTCCGGCGACAGGTTCCATGACCAGGTGTCCCTGATTCGTGAGGGAGGCGATGTTTTCCTGGTTCGCCGGCGAAAGCCACATGGACTCGTGCATCCCCGGAACAAAGATCACTGGCGGGCCCGCGGCCAGCAAGGTAGTTGAGAGGAGATCGTCCGCGATCCCTCGTGCGACTTTTGCCATGATGTTTGCGGTCGCGGGCGCGACAACCCTGCAGTCTGACCAGGATGAAAGCTCTATGTGAAGGGTCCCACAGAAAAAGTCATCGTCAGTGTATGTGTCGCCAACCAGGGCCTTGAAAGCGAGGGGCCTCACGAACTCGGTGGCGTTCCTGGTCAGGATGCACCTGACAGTGTGTCCTGCCTTGGTCAAAAGCCTCGCCGCTTCAAGGCCGCGGTGCGCGGCCACCGAGCCGGTCACGCCGAAAAGAACCCTCAAGACTTCTTCTTTCTCCGGCTGGGCTTGGGTTGGCTATCCTGGGCTGGTTCGGAACTCTTCATTCCATAGGGAACCTCGCCCCTTAGAAACGCCTCCGCCGCGATGAGATATGGCTTCCGCCTCAGATACACGCCTTCCTCGGTTGCCCTGCGCGCTATGATGTGCGCGAACCTGCTTATCACCACGATGAACTCATACTTGTTGGGTATCCTTTCAAGGATCCTGTTTATGTCCAGAACAAGGTCCATGTCGGTCATGGTCTGCGTGTTTTCAATCTCTTTCATTTCTCTCCAGGATCAAAAGGTTTCTCGGCCCTCGTTCCCGGCATCCGGCGCCGGGAGCAGGTCAAGGGCCGACGAGCTTTCATAGGCAGTTCTCCTTTGCTCTCACTATTCCCCTGGCCGCGCTCCTGGCAAGGAGATCTGCCCTGGCGTTTTTTTCCCTTCCGACAAGGGTAAGCCTCACCCTGAGTCTCGCCATGAGCGCCCTGGCTGATTCCGCGAGCCTGGCCAGCTCGGAGTCCCTGAGCCTGTATCTGCCGGCCATCTGCTCGTATAGCAGTTGCGAATCCGTGAAAACCTCTATATCTCCGCGAGGATGTTCCTTCATAAGCCACCTCATAGCCTCTATGAAGGCCCTGTATTCGGCCTGGTTGTTGGTGACAACCCCCAGCGGAACCGACCTTTCGCAGATCACCCGGCCATCCGCATCTGTCACGAGAATTCCCGCTCCGCCGGGCCCGGGGTTGCCAAGCGAACTGCCATCAATGTGGACGAGGAGCCTTTCCGCGCGGGGCTTGGGATTCATTTTATCCTGACCTCTATACCCGAGAGGAATTCCCTGATCCCAGCCTCATCCTTATCTGAGAAGGACTTTGTCCCTTTTACGACCAGGATAACGGTAACGAAACTCTCTCCCACAACCAGGCTGTATATGCGCCCGACCCTGTTCGTGTTCTCGGCGAACCCGGTGTAGTCCGCCTGGTAGGCCGGGTATCCCCAGAGGGTAAGGGTGTCCTCCCTTGAGACCGAGAGGGAATCTATCTGTCTTCCGGCCTCATCCAGGAATGCCCGCACCGCGCCCTGGCTGGTCTTCAGCTTGGGGCTTTTGCCATAGAAAACCACGGCCTCCAGGCCCCTCCCGGAGAACTCCAGGATTCCAGAACCATCCCGTATAATGTCCGAGGTGCAGTTCCAGTCAGCGGACTGGACCACGGAAATGGCAAAGCTGGTGTCCGCGAACTCGTATGCCGAGAAAGCGGGCCCGGCGAGAACCGCCAGGGCCGCGGCAACACTGCCGAGAAACCAGCAGGTTGGCTCAGCAACGACAGCGCAAAGCTTTCGCATGTGAAAATTATAATGCTGGTCGCGAGGGCCCGGCAAAGCGCGATGCCGGCAAGGATCCGGATACATTTTCAATCCGAATCCACAAACCATTCAATTCCCAGCGCAAGTTTCCCAACCCGCCAGGAAAGAACCCTTTGCTTTGCGGGACTGGAAAGTCTTGTCCGGTTCGGGCTTTCCAGGCCGATGAATACAGGCTAAAAGCTGGCCCGGACAAGAAAATTGTGTTCCGGCAACTTGCAGGCCATAACAAGATCAACCCTTGGTTTGGGGGGTCATGCGAGAGCTCAGAATCCCGCTAGCGCGGATAGTTGCGCGGCCCCACCAAGATGGCTTATGCTATGGGGCAAGTGGAGATCTGATCATGAACATATCGGAGATACTTGAAAACGCCATAGAGGACCTCAGGCTCCGGGTTCCGGAGATAGAGGCCGCGGCGCTCGTCACCGCGGACGGGCTCATCGTTGCCGCGTCCGGCAGTTTAGGCGTTGACGAGGACCAGCTGTTCCTTGGCGGCGTAATGGCCACAGCGCTCACCGCGGGCGAGCGCATATCAGCTGAGCTGGACAGGGGCAGTTTTGAGAACTTCTTCGTAAAGGGCGAGAAGGGCTATGTTCTTCTCACTGGAATAGGCGAGGACAAGGTCCTCGCGCTGGTTGCGAACGAGAAGGTGAAGCTGGGGATGCTTTTCCTTGAGGCCAAAAGGCTCTCGGACATGCTAGAGGAAATCTTCAAAACGCAAGAACTATGAAAAAGGTCCTCGATCTGTGGTTTTACGCGTTCAGCAGGCGCAGTCTGAGGCACATAAGGGCCCTGATCGCGGACATGACCCTGGACATGGGCCTCAGGGAGGAGGAGTCTTACGACATAGAGACGGTCGTGGAGGAGGCCCTGGCGAACGCCATGGAACACGCATATCCGGAAGGATACGGTCCCATAAAGATAGTGATACGCAGGGTCAGGGGAGGAATATCCATAGTGGTGAGGGACTGGGGAAAGCCCCTCTCGCCGGAGGTTCTGGAGGTTGCCGCGGATGTTGAGGAGTGGTTCAGGGAGGGCAAGGAAAGGGGCATGGGCATAGCCTTCATGAAGGCGCTTGTTGACAAGTTTGAATACAGGAATCTCTCCGACGGGAAGGAGATAAGGCTCTTCAAGAAACTGAAGGCTGGCAAAAAGTGACCGAGGACACGCCAAGGTTCAAGAGAAGGTTCGGCCTCCGGCTGAAGTTCGCCCTCTGGACGACATTCTTCGTCCTCCTGATGTTGGCAGGAGTATTCCTCTTTTTCATAAACAGGCAGATAAAAACACTGACCGAGGAGATGGAGCGCAACGGAGTAGCCCTTGCCACGAGCTTCTCCGCGGCCGCGAAGGAACCCTTTATATTTGACGATGACCTCACCCTGGTCACGATGGCCGCTAATGTGAAGAAATCCAACCCAGGAATACTCTATTGCGTGATAACCGACACGAAGGAAATAATAAAGGCCCACCCGGATTCCGTCCTACTGAGGGATACACCGTTCAGGTTACCGCAAAAGCTCAACACCAGCAGAGAGGTCACGACTGACGAGGGTTTCCCGGTCCTCATAAGCGAGGGCCCATCCGGATACGACATAAGGGCTCCGATAGTGGTGAAGGAGCCGAGAACCGACAAAGCGAGCGTCGCTGGCTATGTGCACCTGGGATTCTCAAAGGAAGCGATAACCAAAGCAGTCCAGAGGACACTGGGGGGCTTGTTGGGCGTTGCCGCGGCCTTCGCGGTGATAGGAATACTGGGCATATTCCTCCTGACCACGATGGTAGTCAGGGGCCTGGTGAGGCTCACCAAGGATATTGAGATAATAGGGCGAGGCGATCTCAACCACCCGGTCCGGGTCAAGAGCAGGGACGAGGTCGGGCTCATAGCCCACTCCGTTGAGGTCATGGCAAAGAACCTCAAGGAGGCCCAGCAGAGGCTCCTTGAGACGGAACGCTTCAAACACGAGGTTGAGATAGCCCAGAGGATACAGGCCATCCTTCTGCCGCGCGCCCTGCCCAGGATAGCCGGCCACGAGGTCGCGGCGTATTATCAACCAGCAATGGTTGTTGGCGGAGATTACTACGATTTCTTCAGGATGGCAAAAGGCAAGGCCGGGTTCATCATGGCGGATGTCGCGGGAAAGGGCGTCGGCGGCTCTCTGATAATGGTCATGACCAGAACGATGGCTAACATGGAGGCCGCTTTTGATGACAACCCGAAGGCCCTCCTCGTTTCCCTCCACGACCAGCTCAGGGGAGAGATACCGGAGGACATGTTCGTGACCGCTTGCGCGGTGTCTCTTGAGCCAGCCACGAGCTTCGTCCAGGTTTGCTCCGCTGGCCACAACCCCGCTGTTCTCTTCAGGGCAGGCATGGGCAAGGCTGGTTGGATTGAGCCTGAGGGCGCGCCTCTGGGGATAGCCCTGCTTTCCAGGGAGCAATACTCCGAGGTGATTGAGATGTCCGAATTCACCATGATGCCGGGTGATGCCATTGTTCTCTACACGGACGGCGTGACAGAGGCCATGAACGAGGCTGGCGACCTCTTCGGGGAACAGAGGCTCCTTGAGGTGGTTTCCAGGCACGGCGCTGGCTCCGCGGTTGATCTGAGGAACGCCATAGTCAAGGAAATAGAGAATTTCACCAGGGGCGCTCCGCAGTCTGATGACATAACCCTGATGGTGATCAAGAAATTGTAGTTGTCCGTTCCCTCCGGAAACAAAACCAGTAAGGTGCTGATAAACGCTTCCGCGCGAGCTCAAAATACAAAGCTACCCAAAACTCAGGAATGAGATCTGATGTAAAGCTACC
>CBFGJU010000383.1:0-5902 GCA_965649155.1 Caldifarciminota bacterium
GAGCTGGATACCGGCTGTCACATCCTTTCAGTGGCGCCGGCCACAGCCGCTGGGGAGCTGGCCAGGGCAATTTCCACAGCATCTTCCTGATAGGGCGGTTCGCGAACCAGCGCTACTGAAAAGAGAAACCCCTGAGCAGTTTGTCTATCGCGGTCTCTTCGTTCTCGGCGAATTTCAGCGCGCCTGTTTTCTCAATCCTCATCTCCATGAACATGTTCACGGTTCCGCGCTCGGCAACCCTCCAGCCAGCGGTTACGATGTATATGACATGATCCCCGTCTGATTTCATCGCGCAGGCCCAAGACTTGTAGAGAACTGTCCCCCCGGAAGTCAGCTCCTCCATCGCGCCCTGCTTTGAATACCTAGAGGCCTCCATGAATTCCTTGATCTTCTCTTGGTTGATCCTTATGACATCAAGTTGGGTCCATCCCTTGCCAACAACGGATTTGTAGTAGAGAATAGCCTTCAGCTTGCCGCAGGTCAGGGTAATGCCAGGGGACATGGCCTGATCGGAGGAAACCCAGTCCTCCGGAAGCGAAAGGGATATGCCTGACACGGTGTCAACCAGGACAAGAGCCATTATCAATGCTACCATGGGTTTCAAATTATGCTGGATGGGCTTGGTTTTTTCAAGCTTTGAATCGGCGTATCGCATCATCCCAGGATGGTTTTCTGATCCTCGGTCAACCGAAGGTCTCCCAGCTGAGCCCGCGAGAGAACGGAAAGTCCGGCCTGGGCAGATGCTTGACGAGAGAATGTCCCAGAGGCCAGAACGAGCCATGGTTCCGCAGACAGCTTTATAATATATATCTTGATAAGCCTTGGAATTCACGACGGACACACAGCCACAGCCGCTGTTGTGGTTGACGGGAAGCTTGTCTCCGCGGTATCAGAGGAACGCCTGAACCGCAGGAAAGAATGGGGCGGCTTCCCGGAGAGGGCGATAGCCGAGGCTCTGAGGCTTGCCGGCGCTAGCCCGAAGGATGTGAGCGTGGTCGGGGTTGCCACGCTTTTCCCACCTATAACCTCCGCGGACTACGAGATGGCTCACCCGGGCAAAAGGCTGTTCTGGGCCGCGACCAGGGTCATGCCAAGGCCCTGGCTATACAACGGGGCCTGGCTCTCCGGCGCGAGGTTCCTTTCCGGCGGCATAGTCAGAAGAAGGAAGCGGGCGGTCACCTCCCGGCTGGCTGATATCGGGGTAAGCGCTCCTACCCTCTTCTACGAGCACCACGCGGCGCACGGCCTCGGCGCGCACCTGTTCTCCGGCAGGCCCGAAAACCTGGTTCTTACCGCTGACGGATCCGGGGACATGCTCTCAGCGACCGTTGCCATCGGAAGGGCAAAGAGGATCGTTCGGTTGTCGTCCGTCTCAAACTACAACTCCATAGGCGAGTTCTACACGAGAATAACCCAGCACCTTGGCATGAAGCCCCTGTCCCACGAATACAAGGTCATGGGCCTTGCGCCCTATGCGCCGGAGGACATGGGCGAGAAGGCTTACGAGATACTCAGGGATTATTTCAGGGTTGTCCCGGAGAAACTCTCTTTTATAAACAGGTCCGGCGCGTGGAAGAGGGATTACCTGAAGAAGCTCAGAAAGGACCTGGCGGGTGTCAGGTTTGACGCGATAGCCTTTGCCGCGCAACGCGTTCTTGAGGAGACCGTCGCATCCTGGGCACAGGCCGCGCTGAAGAAAACACGCATCCCATCACTGGCCATCGCTGGCGGGGTTTTCATGAATGTGAAGCTCAACAACCTTATACTGGAATCCGAGGGCGTGGACGAGCTTTTCATCATGCCATCTGCGGGAGACGAGAGCCTGGCTTTAGCCGCGGCAATTATGGCTTTTCTGGAGACCGGCGAAGACAACAACCAACCCCTGGAAACGCTTTACCTCGGGCCGGAGTTCACGGACGCGGAAATCCAGAAAGCGCTTGAGGGCCTGGGCGGCGGTTTCGCTGTTTCACGCGAGGGTGAAGGGATTCACGAGAAGCTCGGAATCCTTCTGGCGCAAGGCAAGATAATCGCCAGGTTCTTCGGAAGGATGGAGTTCGGCGCGAGGGCCCTCGGAAACAGGAGCATACTCGCTGATCCGAGGGACAGGGCCGTTGTGGACAGGATAAACAGGGCAATAAAGATGAGGGATTTCTGGATGCCCTTTGCGCCCACAGTGTTGCACGAGCGCAGGCAGGATTATCTTGTCAATCCAAAGGATCACCCCGCGCCGCACATGATGATCGCTTTCCCCACGACCCCCCTGGCAAAAAAGGATATGCCCGCGGCGCTTCACCCATCGGACGGAACAGCAAGGCCGCAGATCCTCAGGAAAGAGCAGAACCCAACATATTACAGGGTAATAAAGGCCTTTGAGGCAGAAACGGGCTTGGGGGCCGTGTTGAATACATCCTTCAACCTTCACGGAGACCCCATAGTCTGCTCCCCGCAGGACGCGGTTGATACCTTTTTGAAATCAGACCTTGATGGCCTGGCTATTGGCGGGTGGCTGGTTCTCAGGAAGAGATGATGACCGATTCAAAAGAATCCGCCAACTCCTGCGGCCTGAAAACCCGCCCTGGGCTAACCATAATTCGCCAAAAGTAGCCGTCAATGTTCAAGAACAACCCCCCCTCCCCTGGTTCTGACGAGGAACGGGCAACGAGGAACCAGGAACCAAAGAGAAAACCTCCCTGGCTGAGAGTTCCATTGCCGGGCAGGGGAGAATTCGCTGGAACGAGCGGGGTTCTCCGGGAACTCAGGCTGAACACGGTCTGCCAGGAGGCCCGTTGTCCGAACATATCCGATTGCTGGGGAAGGGGGACAGCAACATTCATGATACTCGGGGATACATGCACCAGACACTGCAACTTCTGCGCTACCGCGACGGGGAAACCAAATCCTCCCGAACCGGACGAGCCGGAGCGCGTCGCGGAGGCAGTCAAAAGGATGGGCATAAGGTTCGCGGTCGTAACCTCCGTGACCAGGGATGATCTATCCGACGGAGGCGCGAGCCACTTTGCGAAAGTGATAGCGGCGGTGAAGGGGACAGGGGCTCTGGTTGAGGTTCTGGTTCCGGATTTCCGCGGGGACGAGAACGCTATAAAAACCGTCCTTGAGGCGGGGCCGGATGTCTTCGCGCACAACACCGAGACAACCAGGCGGCTTACCCCGATGGTGAGGGACAGGCGCGCGGATTACGAGACATCCCTCCGTGTCCTGGAAATTGCCGCGAGCTGCGGGAGGACACTCGTGAAATCGGGTTTAATGGTGGGCCTGGGCGAAACCGACGAGGAGATACGCGAGACACTCCAGGAAATCAGGAACGCGGGGGTAGTCGCGATAACAATAGGCCAGTATCTTCAGCCAACCAGGAAACATCTGCCTGTTACCAGGTTCGTGGAGCCGGAGCGATTCGCGTTATATGCCCGGTGGGCAAGGGAAATGGGTTACGAACATGTGGCGTCAGGGCCTCTGGTAAGGAGCAGTTACAGGGCAGAGGAGTTCATCCAGGAATGAGGGGTGGTGGCGGTTAGCGAACTACCTAAAAGACTATTTCTTCGGCGCTATTATCAGGCGAACGAACCCCCCTGAGCCGCCATCGCTCTCCGGCGCGACGCCAATCAGCCAAGCCTCTCCCCTCCAGTTTCCGGCTTTGAACACGCCGCCCTCCATCCAGCCAGCCTCCGGAGGCACAACAATGAAGGAGTATGAGACACTTTTGTCCTTGACAGAGGCCAGGGCCTGGGGCCTGAACTCCTCTCCGGGCGCGAGGGAAACCTCCCGCGGCCCGAGACTTACAAGCCTGTCGCCGACTATGTAGGGCAGAACGCGTTTGTTCTTGCCCTTGCCTCTCTGAATGCTTATCGTGCCGTGGCCGACACCCTTCGCGGTAATGAGGAGATTTCCGGAGGTCACCTCAGCCGTGATGCCCTTGCCGGAGACCTCCAGATCTACTTTCCTGGCCTTGCCGGGCAAAGGTATCTCCATGGTTTGGCCGGGTTTCAGGAAAATCGCGGACAGGACCCTTAGGAAGGCTTTCGCTGTCTTGCGGGTTTCACCCTCCTTCCAGGTGGCCCAGACCAATCCGTTGCCGGGCCTTCCCGCGATGAACTTTTCGCCTTCAATCTTCCCGAGATCAGGGGGGTCAACGGAAAGCGCGCCCGACGAGGGCACGGGGAAGATGATCTCTTCGCCGGGGAACAAAACGGCTTCCGAGGGGAAGAGAACGACCGGTTCGGATTCCGCGCCCTCTATCACTATCTTTGCCTTGTAGAAACCAGCATCGGTCTTGAGGGTTACGACGCCCCTTCCGGAGTTCTCCGCCACAAAGACCCCACCCTCTATGGTTCCGAGCCAGGGGGGCATGACCCTCCATGTCTCCGGTGTCCCGGATTTCACGGAGAATATCAGGGTGTCTCCAACCGCAAGGACAGCCTCTTTCGGGGAAAGCCCCTCCTGCGCGCTGAGAACCTTGACCGGGACGGCCTTTATGCCAACCTGATCCTTGTATCTGACTTCAAATATGATGAGGCCCGGACCGGGTTCGCCCGCGATGAATTTGCCCTCCGCGAAGTAGCCCCTCTGCTCCGGAATCACCCTCGCGCTCAGCTCAAAGCCCTCAACCCTCCCCATCATTGTCGCGGCAGTTATCTCAATGCGCTGGCTCTCGCCGGATTCCAGCTCCAGCTCAGATGGGTTGGCCTGGACAATGAGAAATCCGGAGAGCGCAAGAAGTATCATTCTGACTCCTCCACGAAGAAAGAAGCCTCAACCCTCTTGCCGTCTATCTCTATGACAACCCTGTGATAGCCGGGCTCAAGGTCCTGGGGTATGTATATGAAGGCGCCGGGTTCCTTCTGCTGTTTCGCGGCAACGGGAATGCCGTCCAGCTCAACCCTGCCCTCGCCGCCATAGGTCATGAACTCAACCTCCTCAGGCAGGAGGACTTCCCCGTCAGCCGGAGCAACGACCAGGGGCTCGTGCGGAAACGGAGCTGGGGTGGGTTTCCTGTTCCCGATATTGAGAAAAACAGCAACGAGAATCCCCGCGACCAGGGCCGCGGGTATCGGGCTCAGAGCCCAGAGCCACTTCTTTCTTGAATCAGACCTCTTGACCCTGGCGTATATCTCACGCTTGAGGTCAGGAGGAGGCTGAACCCTGGGCAGGCCCCTGAGGATCTCTTCTATGCGTTCATCGTCCATTCTACGGCTCATCTCCTATTGCCTCCTTCAGGGCGGATTTTGCCCTGGCAAGCCTGGACTTCACTGTCCCCATGGGGATGTCCAGGGCCTCTGCTATCTCCTCGTATTTCAACTCGTCAAAGTAGAAGAGAAGGAGGATCTCCCTGTGCTCTGCGGGCAGGGACGCGAGGGCCTTTCTCACTGTTATTATCTCAAGCATGTTGTCCGGCGGATCCTCGGCAAGGTCCCAGCCGGCGTCCTCAAGTTCGTCCAAGGAGACATTTCGCTCCCTTCCTTTCTTCTTCAGGTATGTCCTGCACCTGTTGAGGGCTATCTTGTAGAGCCAGGTGTAGTGGGAGCTCTCGCCCCGAAACTTGTCTATGGCCTTGTAGGCTCTGAGAAAGGACTCCTGGGTGAGGTCCCGGGCCGCTTCCGACTCTCCGGTCATGTAGTAGCAGAGGTTGTATATCCTCTCCATGTAATCCTCCACGAGTCCCTCAAACAGGCTCTCTTTGTCCACATCTGCCATTTAGACCCCCTCCCCCCGGAAATTGTTCCGGACAGAACCCAACCAATGAATGTGAGAAATCCCCAACGGCCAAAGATTATCCTCCATGCCGGTGGGAGGGATCAATTTGATCGGGGCGAGATATAGGGCTTCCATTAGTAACCCACCATTTCAAGGAAACAGTATCCTCTTCTGTTTCCCGATACTATCCGAC
>CBFGJU010000384.1:0-5879 GCA_965649155.1 Caldifarciminota bacterium
AGGGGTCGGATACGAGGACGGGTTTCCGCCCAGCCTTGCCAATTTCGGCCATGTCATAATAAGAGGCAAAAGAAGGAGGGTAAAGGGAGTGGTATGCATGGACTCGGTAATGGTTGACGCTTCTGAGGAACCCCTGCCCCAGGTCGGGGATGTCGCAACCATAATAGGCAGGGACGGGGCCGAGGAGATAACGGCTCTGGACCTCGCGGAGCAGGCCAGGACGATTCCCTATGACATACTGACCGGGATAGGCAGGAGGGCCAAGAGGATATACCGGAAGCTGTAGAAGGAGATTCCTGAGCCCTCTGCTTTTGATCCTCACCTCTCGCCGGCGGTATAATTTGGGAGCTAAGGAGTAGAGCCATGAATATACCTGACAATCTTTTTTACACGAAGGAACACGAGTGGGCCAGGATAGAGGGCGACGAGGCCTTCTTTGGGATCACGGACTACGCGCAGAGCATGTTATCTGACCTCGTTTATCTGAACCTCCCTGAGGTCGGGAAGCAGGTCAAGCAGTTTGAGGCCTATGGAGCCGTTGAAGCAGTGAAGGCCGCATCGGACATATACGCTCCGCTGTCCGGACAGATAATAGCCGTCAACGAGGCTGTCAAGGCCGATCCGGGCATCGTGAACCGCGATCCGTACGGCGAGGGCTGGCTAATAAAGGTCAAGATCTCTGATCCCGGCGAGAAGGCCAACCTGATGTCCGGCCCGGATTATTCCGCCTACATAGCAACCCTGGAGCACTGATATGCCCATAGACCACTATCTCCCCCACACTCCCCAGGAACGGGAGGAGATGCTCGCGGCCATGGGTTTTGGAACGGTCATTGAGCTCATGAAGGCCGCGATACCAGAGGCGCTCTGGACCAAATCCGCCATAAATCTTCCTCCGCCCATATCTGAGGCCGAGGCCCAGGAGCTCATGGAGCGCCTTGCGGCTCTGAACAGATCGGACATGAGAATATTCCTGGGCGGAGGTGCCTATGACTCATACGCTCCGGCCATCGTTGATTCGGTTATCTCACGGAGCGAGTTCTACACCGCGTATACCCCATACCAGCCGGAGGTCTCGCAGGGAACCCTTCAGGCCATGTATGAGTTCCAGTCCCTGGTCTGCCAGCTCACCGGCATGGATGTTTCCAACGCATCCGTATATGACGGCGGCAGTGCCCTCGCGGAGGCCATTCTCATGGCCTTCAGGGTCAAGGGTGTCCACAGGGTTGCCCTGCCGAGGAACCTCAATCCCCTATACAGGAAAGTGGTTGAGACCTACCTGCACGGCGTCGGGCCGGAGTTACTGGACATTGAATACGACAAAGAGACTGGCCAGATCTCCCACGAGAGCCTCAAATTAGCCCTGGACAAGGCTCCAGCGGCTGTGGTTATACAGCATCCCAACTTCTTCGGCGTTCTGGAGGACCCGTTTGAGGTCTCTGATGCCGTCCACCAGAAGGGTTCACTGCTCATCAGCTTCTTTGATCCGACCTCGTTGGGCCTTGTTGCCCCACCGGTAGAATACGGATCTGACATAGCCGTCGCGGAGGCGCAGGGCCTCGGACTGCCGCTTTCGTTCGGCGGGCCATACCTGGGCCTTTTCACGGCAAAGATTGATTTCGTCAGGCAGATGCCGGGGCGAATCGTTGGCGTGACGCAGGATGCTGATGGCAAGAGGGGTTTCGTGACCACCCTCCAGACCAGGGAACAGCACATAAGGCGCGAGAAGGCCACCTCCAATATATGCACGAACCAGCAGTTAATTGCCCTGGCGGTCTCGGTGTATCTTTCGTCCCTGGGCAAGGAAGGCATAAGGGAAATAGCGGAGCAATCAGTCCAGAAAGCCCACTACCTTGCGGAGAGAATATCTTCCCTGCCTGGCTGGGGTCTGACATTCAAGGGACCTTTCTACCGTGAGTTCGCGGTCTATAACGAGAAGAAGAAGTCCACCGAGGTGATGAAGGCTCTTGCTGAAAAGGGGTTCCTGGTTGGGCCCGAACTGCCGAACGATGTCTGCGAGCATTCCTTTAACATAGCCGTGACCGAAAAGAGAACCAAGGAGGAGATGGATTCCCTGGTTGACGCGATGGCGAAGATATAAAGAGGGAGAATGTTTGGAGAAAAGAAGGATAAGGGGCCTGAACCCTCAAAGAGGGCTACGCTTGACACCGTGATAGGCCCGGGGGCCGAGATCACGGGCGACATCACGGTGAAGGCCGGCGCCAGGATAGACGGCCGCGTAAAGGGCAATGTCTCCTGCCAGGGCGAGCTGGTCATAGGAAAGGATGGTGTGATTGAGGGCGAGGTCAAATCCGCTTCCGCTGTTCTCTCCGGCCGCATAACCGGCAAGCTCTTGGTGGAGGGCAAGGCAGAGCTTTCGTCCACGGCCAGAATGGAGGGGGATGTTGCCTGTTCCAAGCTGGTCATTGAGGAGGGCGCTTTCTTCCAGGGACACTGCCAGATGAGCTCGCCATCCTCTCCGCCGGTTCAATAAACCCCCTGAGATGAGCGGAATACTCCTGGCACTCATAGGAGCGTGTTTTCTCATCGGGGGATACCTTGCATACGGGCGCCTATCGGCAAGGATCTTCGGCGTTTCCCCGAAAAACTTGACACCAGCGGTTTCCAGACGCGACGGGGTTGATTATGTCCCCGCGAGGAACTGGGTGGTTCTCTTCGGCCATCACTTCTCTTCCATAGCCGGCGCTGGCCCAATTGTTGGCCCCATTGTCGCCCTGTTTGCCTGGGGATGGATTCCAGCCCTGGCCTGGGTTCTGGCTGGAACGATCTTTGCCGGTGGCGTCCACGATTTCGGTTCCCTCGTTCTCTCGCTCAGGCGTGGAGGCGCCTCAATATCGGATGCCGCTGAGGCTGTAGTATCCAGATGGGCAAGGATAATATTCTCCCTTTTCGTCCTCCTGGCTCTGGTGCTGGTCGTCGCGGTTTTCGCTGTCCTGGCGGCTGAATCAATGGTCGCTGTTCGCGGGGTCATACCGCCGGCGATAGGCCTCATCCCGGTTGCCATCATCGTTGGTTTTCTCCTTTACAGGACCAGAACCCCGACCTGGCTCGCTACGGCCATCGGCCTTCTCAGCCTGGTCTGCCTTCTCTTTCTCGGAACCGCGTGGAACTTTCCGACCGGCCCTGTTTGGGCCTGGGTCCTTGGCCTCCTGGCATACGCTTTTTTCGCCTCCATCATGCCTGTCCAATACCTTCTCCAGCCCAGGGACTACCTATCCGCTTTCCTCTTGTTTGCCGGAGTCGCGCTGGGGTATGCCGGAATATTCATCAGCCGGCCGGGGGTGAATGTGCCCGGTTTTGCCGGTTTCTTGCCGAAGGAGGGCCCGATGTGGCCAATGCTCTTCGTCACGGTCGCGTGCGGAGCCATATCCGGGTTTCACTCCCTCATAGCCTCCGGCACTACATCAAAACAATTGCCCAAGGAGGCCTACGCGCAGAGGATAGGATATGGTGCCATGGTTGCTGAGGGGTTTCTTTCACTCATGGTAATTGTGATGGTCGCCGCGCTTGGCCTTGGCGTCTCTGGCAATCCCATAACCATCTTTGGCAAAGCCTATGATCTCGCACTGCCCTTCCTGGGCGGTTATGGCGGGATTTTTGGCGTGATAATCCTGAATGCCTTCATCCTGACCACCCTTGACACCGCTACGCGCATAGCGCGCTACATATTCTCCGAGCTTGTTGGCCTGAAAAATCGCTGGCTCGCGACAGCGATCGTAATAGTTCCCGCGGCGCTACTGGCCCTCACCGGTTCCTGGAAGGTAATATGGCCCCTCTTTGGTTCGGCCAACCAGCTTACCGCCGCGCTGGCTCTCCTGGTGATAACATCCTGGCTTCTGGCAACCAGGAAGCCCTGCTGGTTGACCCTTGTCCCAGCGATATTCATGCTCCTAACCACCACTGCGGCCCTGGCATGGCAGGCTGTGGCCCTCACGCGAGGTCTCCCTTCGCACCCGGCTATGAATTCCGTTCTCCTGGCCATAACCCTCCTGCTTATTGTTCTTTCGGTTGCCATGAGCGTGATGACATTCGTATCCTGGAAGAAACGAGGGTTTGCAACGCAACGGCCCTCCACACTATAATCTTCGTCTTGTCAAAGAAAAATGTAGTGAGGCTTGAGGGAACGGTGAAGGAGGTTCTCCCCAACGCCACCTTCAGGGTAGGCCTTGACAGCGGCCTTGAGGTCACATGCAGGTTGTCGGGAAAGATGAGGATACACCACATCAAGATACTGCCCGGCGACCGCGTCACCGTTGAAATGTCCCCATATGACCTCACAAAGGGAAGAATAGTCTATCGCTACAAGTAGGTGGCAAGACCCGCTGTCTCTCAATAACTGTTTGGCTGGTCTCGCGAAAATTTGTCGCGATCTTGATCTTGATCCGCTATGCCTCACAGCTTAATAATTATCGCCAGGGAGATTGAAAATGGACAAGTTAGATTTCATAAGGGAGGAAACCGAAAGGCTAAAGAATGAGGGCCTTTTCGTGAATATAAGGACAATAGGTTCGCCTCAGGATGCCTGGACAGTCGTTGATGGCAAGCGCGTCCTGAACATGTGTTCCAACAACTACCTGGGTTTCGCGAATCATCCGGAGCTGAAGGAAGCCGCAAAGAAAGCCATAGATGAGTGGGGCGTTGGCCCCGCCGCGGTGAGGTCAATAGCCGGAACCATGTCCATTCACCTTGAGCTGGAGCGCAAGCTTGCCGAGTTCAAGGGCGCGGAAGGTGCGTTGAGCCTCCAGGCAGGCCTCATCGCGAACCTCTCCACCATAGCTCCTCTTGCTGATGAGGGTGATGTCATATACACTGACCAGCTCAACCACGCGTCAATCATTGACGGGTGCAGGCTTTCAAAGGCAGAGAGGCTGATATACGCTCACTGCGACCCGGGAGACCTTGAATCAAAGCTCAAGGAAACTCGTGCCGGCAAGAGAAGGGCGCTGATAATAACCGATGGCGTTTTCTCAATGGATGGGGACATAGCGCCCCTGCCGGAAATAGCCGAACTCGCGGAGCGTTATGACGCCATGCTAATGGTGGACGACGCTCACGGAGAGGGGGTCCTCGGAAGAGGTGGCAGGGGCATTGTCGATCACTTCGGCCTCCACGGCAGGGTTGATGTTGAGATAGGAACAATGTCAAAGGCCTTCGGGGTTGTGGGCGGCTATGTCTCAGGCAGGAAGGAGATAACAGAATACCTGCGCCAGAAAGCCAGGCCCTTCCTCTTCTCCTCCGCGGTCACCCCGGCCGATGTTGCGGCGTGCATCAAGGCAGTTGAGATACTCGGGCGCTCAACCGAGCTCGTTGACAAGCTTTGGGACAACGCCAGGTATTTCAAGGCCGGGATGAAGGAGATGGGCTTTGACACGGGCAAGAGCCAGACCCCGATAACCCCGGTCATGCTGGGGGAGGCAAAGCTTGCCCAGGACTTCTCGCGCAGGCTATTTGAGGAGGGGGTTTTCGCGATGGCCCTTGGTTTCCCGACCGTGCCAAAGGGCATGGCACGAATAAGGGTGATGATATCAGCGGCCCACAGCAAGGATGACCTTGACTTCGCGCTTGAAAAATTCGGGAAGGTAGGGAGGGAGCTGGGCGTTCTGGGTTAACGGGGGGATGATTTTTATGCATCGCACCAATGATCTGAAGAGCAAAAAGAGCGCTGTGGGGGTGACGACCGATTTCATCCTATCGGATTACAACCTTCCGGGCATGATCGTGAAGATTGAGGTGGATAATCCCGATGGTGCCCTGCCACTTGGCGAGGGATATTTTTACCTGCCTGAGGGAATTTCCGTGCCCCCTGGTGCTGTCCCCGGCGATGATGTTCCCCACGAGCTCCTCTTGCCAGAGCTCCT
>CBFGJU010000385.1:0-5769 GCA_965649155.1 Caldifarciminota bacterium
GCGAGATGTAGGGATGAGGTTGGGTTCGTCCCTGGACAGGCACGGGGCCTGATAGGGCACCCACAAGGGGTGCCCCTACACTAAAACCATTATCCGGGGAGGATTCCCGGCCGTTTGCGGGTTTGGAAAACTCTCCTTACCGAACTGAAAGTCTCCAAGCGTAGCGTAGGAGAGACCTTCGGTTCCGCCTGGGAAGGGATTTTGCGCAGGGAGTGGGTTAGAAAACCCGGCCGATAAATCCAATATAGAAAGCCTGGCCCGGACGCGCTTCTGGGTTTCTCGGCCGGGGTCCCCAGGAATTTGCCGTTTTTGCAAATTCCTGGGGTGGCCTATCTGGGGCGGAAGGACTCGTTCCAGCTCGCCTCGCTTGAATTGGCTCGGCGAGGGCTAAAGATGGACGCTATCAATCAATAACCGGTGCCAAATATCCTCAACCCGTTTGTCTCAGCTGGGGCGGAAGGACTCGAACCTCCATACCGGGATCCAAAGTCCCGTGTCCTGCCTGTTGGACGACGCCCCAGTTGTTTAATATTATAAGCCAACGAGCGAGCCCTCATCCACCATCAGTATTCGCGCCTCGCGGGCTGGAGCCGGGTTATCCTGACCGGCTGGTAGCCGAGGGAAAGTCCGCCATCAGGGTTCACAGAAACAAGCGAATGCTTGAGAAAGTTCTCGTCATCCCTGCGGGGAAAATCTGCCCTGAAGTGCGCGCCGCGGGACTCCTCTCTGGCCAGGGCAGAGAGAACCAGGGCTTCCGCGACAAGCGCGAGGTTCTCCGTCTCAAGGAGGAAAATGAGCTGGGTGTTGAAAACCAGGGTTTTGTCGGCAAGGCTGACCGCGGAGAGCCTCTTTCTTATTGAGGATATTCCGGAGAGGGCTTTTTCAAGGCCCGCCCTTTCCCTGAAAACACCCGCGTGCCTGTCCATGAGCGCAGAGAGCTCCTGCCTTATCCTGAAAACATTCTCCCGGCCGGGGCCGAACCTGGCTCCAAGCCCGCGAACGATCTCGTCAATTTGAGCCTTTGGCAGGTTCGGAAGCGCCGGGGCCTCAAGCGCGAACCGGGCCGCGGCCCGGCCTGCCCTCGCGCCCCAGACCAAGCACTCCGTGCTTGAGTTGCAACCGAGACGGTTCGCGCCGTGGACGCCAGGGCACGCGGCCTCGCCGGCCGCGAACAATCCAGGCATACCTGTGTAGCCGTCGGAATCCACCGGTATCCCGCCCATGAAGTAGTGCGCGCCGGGGCGAACGGGCAGGGGTTCAGAGACCGGGTCCCTGCCCGCGAAGCTCATCGCGAGGTCTCGGACCAGGCCCAGCCTCAGATCTATCACATCCCTTCCGAGGTGGCTTATGTCAAGGTCAACATAGCCCTCGCCCAGTCCCCTTCCCTCGGCTATCTCGGTCGCTATGGCACGAGAGACCACATCCCTTGGCGCGAGCTCCCACGCGCCCGGAGCGTAGCGAGCCATGAACCTCTCGCCCCAGGAGTTAAGGAGGACACCACCCTCTCCCCTGCAGGCTTCGGATATGAGGAGGCCGGACGGAAACAGGGTGGTAGGATGAAACTGGACGAACTCAGGGTCCTTCACCGGCAGGCCGGCCCTCATCGCCATTGCTATGCCGTCGCCGGTGGACGAGAGGGAATTGGTGGTTATCCCGAACATCCTGCAGACGCTACCGGTGGCAATTAAAATGGATTTCGCGAGTATTGCCCTGAGGACGCCCTTTCGCATGTCCAGGCAGAGAACGCCCGCGGCCCGGCCCGCGTCAGACAGGAGCTCAAGGCAAAAGTGATCCGGGCGCTCCGGGAAACGGCCAGAATGCTCCTGTAGCCTGTCATAAAGGGTTCCCATGAGCATTATCCCCGTGCTGTCCCCTGAGTGATATGCCCTGTTGTGCCTGTGGCCTCCATATGGCCTCGCGTCCATGAGGCCCCTCGCGGATCTCATCCAGGACATCCCCCAGTGCTCAAGGCGGAGGAGCTCTGAGGGCCCTTCCCGCGTAAGAACCTCAACCGCGTCCTGGTCAGCCAGGTAATCCGAACCCTTGATGGTGTCCTCCCAGTGCTTTTCGGGCGAGTCCCCTGGCTCAAGCGCCGCGGCGGTTCCTCCCTCAATGCAACAGGATGGCGCGCGGGGGAGCTCCTGTTTCGCCACCAGGGCAATGCGAATGCCTGGGTCTGTCCTCGCGGCCTCCAGCGCGGCCCGGAGGCCAGCGAGGCCGGTCCCGACTATCACCAGGTCAAACGCCTCTTCTTCAACCGGAAAGTCTGGCAAGGCTAAAAGTATAAATCCGGACGGGTTCTCCTTTCCCTTATCTTAGCCCCTGGGTGCAGAGACCCATGGCTACCCGATATAATTTCTCCGTGAGAAGAAAAGGTTATGTTCAACTATACACCGGCGAGGGCAAGGGCAAGACCACCGCGGCCTTTGGACTCGCGCTGAGAACACTCGGCCACGGGGGCAGGGTTTTCGTTGTTCAATTCATGAAAAGGGGCAAAACAGGCGAGCTGAGGGCGCTTTCGGCTTTTGGAGACAGGATAAAGGTAATCCAGACCGGGCCGGCCGGCTTCCTGAGCGAGGACAACCGGGACAGGTTTGTTCGCTCTGCGAAGAGGGGCTTTGCCGAGCTGAAAAAGGCCCTACTATCCGGGGAATATGACCTGGTTATAGCGGACGAGCTCGCGGTCGCGGTGGGCCTGGGCCTGATACCGGTTGAGGATGTGCTGGAGCTCATAAGGAACAAGCCATCGGATCCGGAACTGGTCATAACCGGGCGATACGCGCCGCGGGAGCTCGTGGACGCGGCAGACCTGGTCACGGAAATGAGGGAAATAAAGCATTATTACAAAAAGGGAGTGAGGGCCAGGCAGGGGATTGAGTTCTGAGCGCGGCAAAAGCGCGCACCATTAATATCCTATGAGGGGATCAAAAAATCTCATATCTTCGGCAGAAACGGACGAGCGTTTCCCGAAACCCATAGCGGGTATTGTCCTGCCAGGCGCGTCATCAAAAACCCTAAACCGGAGGCCGAAACGGACCGGCAAAACCGGTTTTCCTTTCCCGTTTCGGGATGGGAACCGTGCCTTTCTGGCCCCGGATCAGGACTCCAGCCGCCGGATCGCGCTCCGGGGAATACCTTGGGTTTTGCGAGGAATCGTGCGATTTACAGGGTCCGCAGACAGCGCGCCGAAACGGGCCGCGTCCGAAAGGGGCGCGCCCGTAAGGAATAATAAAATATTTTCTGAGAAACGATCTGAGAAACAAGAGACTGAGAAACTAGAACCGGTTCCTTTCGGGCAGGAGAACTCAGAGCCTCCCCCTCAGCTTCCGGTAGGTCTCCGAAAGGGCCTCGGAAACCACCTTGACATCCCCTATAACCGGCATGAAGTTGGTGTCCCCGGACCAGCGCGGAACGATGTGCGCGTGCAGGTGGCCGAACCCCGCGCCCGCTATCCTGCCCATGTTTATCCCGATGTTAAAGCCCTGCGGTTTCATGGTCTCAGAGATGACGCGCTCCATCCTCGCGAGGAGGGACATCATCTCACTCGCTTCCTCACGCGAGAGCTCGGAAAGGGATTCTATGTGCCTGAACGGCGCTATCATAAGGTGGCCGGGGTTATATGGGAACCGGTTCATGAGGACGAAACAGGCCTCGCCCCTAAGAAGGAGAAGGTTCTCCTCGTCCCTGGTGTCCTTTGGCAGTTCGCAGAATATGCACGAGGCCTCGTCCGCCTTCAGGATGTATTCCATGCGCCAGGGCGCGAAGAGCCTATCCACCGAATATCCCCGCGAAGAAGCCAGCGCCGACCTGGGTTATGAACCTGAGAAGGTATGTGCCGGCCACGAGGTTCGCTCCCTGCGGAAACAGGTTAAGCGAGTAGCCCACCGCGGATATGAAGCAGAAGCCCTCTATGACCGAGAGGCCGAGGCCGAGGATCCTGTCCAGGACACCCAGGCGAATCCTCTTTGCCTTGACAGAGAGCCACTCTCCTATGACCTGAGCGAGGATGTATATCGCGATGAAGATTATGGCGAACCATATCGCGGAGTCCAACATGTCGTTACGGGTCCATCCGAGCCTTTCGGACAGCAAGGGCGAGAACCTGAAAGCGAGGAATATGCCGAGGATAAGCCCGATGAGGGTCGCGAGCTCAACAACAAGGCCCCTGCGCCAACCTGTCCTCGCCCATATGAGCAGGAACAGGACCACCAGAATATCAACAACTATGTAAAGCCAGTTCATGTCATCCTAAAAAATCCACCGGAAAGAGGCGGGTTTCGGGGCTTTCGCGCCTGCTTTCGGTTGATCCTGGCCCCAGAGAAACCAGCGCATCAGGGCCGGGCTCTCGGATCGCCAACGCGCGGTTCATACCTGAATTACCTCCGGTTTCATGGTTTCGGTGTCCAGGAGGACGAAGGTCTTCTTCCCGGTTACGAACCCGTGGAGCTCGCCCGGATTCAGGGCGAGAACCCCATTTATCTCTTTTATTTCCAATTGATGGGTGTGGCCCCAGAGTATCAGCTGAAAGCGTTTGCTCGCGGAGAGAAACTCCGGGAAAAGTGGTTCATGCATGGCCGCGATGTTAAGTCCGCCAAGCTTGATGGTGGTCGGGGGGTGAAGGAGCTGGGCGCCCAGGGGCGAAAACCTCTCAACCAGGGCAACCCTGTCCCCGTCGTTGTTGCCGAATAGCATGGTGATCCCTCCGCCGAAGTGGGCCTTGAAGACCCTTGATGTGAAGGGTGAGATTACATCTCCGAGGTGAAGGATGTGCTCCGCTCCTCTGCGGGCCGCAAGGGACAAAGCTCTCGCGAGAGCGTCGCAGTTGTCGTGGCTGTCGGCCATTATCGCTATCTTCAAGGCCGAAAGAATAAGCCCGGCAGGGTTCGCCGGGCAAGTTGTAGGAGGTTGTGCTCTAGTGGCTACTTGAATCCGCGTCTGTCTTTACCTTCACATCTATGTCCACCTTTCTCTTTTGGCCTGGCACCCGCCTCTTTATCTCAACCCCCGCGCCATGGGCCTCTATGTTCACGGGAATCCCCTGGTCAGAAAGAATGCCTTCCTCTATCTCAAAACCAGCGCCGGATGTGTCAGCCTCAAGCTTTATGAAAACCCCCTCCGGCACATATAGCTCAAGGCCTGACCACTTCACGAACGCGGAAAAACCCCTGGCGTCCGGCGCGAGCACGACCGAACCGCCGGACATAAAAAGGTTCAGCTTGCCGGATTTCCATCCCTCAAGCTCAACCCCGGACAGGGTGGCATCCAGCGCGAGGCTGTCAGGCGCCACGCCCTCCACGCCGGCCAGTGTCGCATCAAGCACGATCGTGGTTCCCACGGGGACCGAGATCTCCGCGCCGGCGCCGGTTATGCTGTATTTGCCATCGGTCTCCTTCAGGCCCCCTTCCACGCTCATGTGCGCGAGAGAATCCTCGGATGGCTTCAGGCTTACCCCTGCCGCGGAGGCCGAGACCGTGAGCACGGGTCCGGGTGAAAAGTCCAATCTGTGTTCCTCCTCCTTCTCCTCTTTCTTGAGGTTAAGGCAACACGAGGCAAGGAGAAGGCCCATAAATGCTATGTTCCTCATGCTGAGGCCTCCTTCTTTCTGCCGGACATGGCCCAATAGACTATCTTCGCGGCGCCAATTATCACCATTGGCAAACCCAGAAGAAGCGCTATTCCCCAAAGCTGGTTGGCGAGGAAGAAACCGCCGAGGCCAGCCCCCCACGCGAGGATGGTTATCCCGCCGAGGAGGTCGCTTCTCCTCCTGCC
>CBFGJU010000386.1:0-1376 GCA_965649155.1 Caldifarciminota bacterium
AGATGAGCGCGCTGTCCCCTGTTTCTCCCCCCAGGTTCTTCTTCATGCCGAACCAGACAGGCCACCACCAGGTGTTGTTTTCATTTTCCGGATCATAGGCCCAGATCATATCACCGGATGCTATCTCCCAGTCCCAGGTCGTTGAATTCCAGATGGCCTTCACCACTATGGGCAGGACATAGTCTCCCTCGGTTGACCACCAGGGCTGTGGTTTTGCGAGACAGAGGGCGAATATCGTATCTCCTTGCGCGATGGACTTTGCAACCCCCAGGACATTTATTATCGTCCACGGGCCCGCTGTCCCATAATCAACCTGCTTGCCAACAAGCCAGGAATTTGGTTGGATGAACCCGGCAAAGTGAGGCCACTCAGAGTTTATGGGGTCTTCCTGCAGGGGGGACATGCTATCCGGGTGGTATGTGGTCGCGTCCACCACGCTGGCAGGCAGATATTGACCGAGGAACTCCTTCAGGCTATTTATAAATGACGCGGCATCTATGACATTCCACCACCGCTTCCGCGACCTGTATGCCATCAGACCGTCCAGAAGCGAGGTGAATTTTAGCCTGTAGCGTCGGGTTGTTGGGTCGTATTCGGTCTTGACCGGGTTGTAATACAGCGCGAAGCAGAAATCATTGCCCGAGCGAATTACCAGGATACCAGGCCTCCGGAGCCGGGCCCGCCAGTCCGATGAGATCCTTTCATTCTCATCGTGGTTGTAAAGCTCCAGGGTCAAGGAAGCCCTCAGAATACCGTTCTCTCCCAGCTCGGCTTGCAGGAGGCTCATGCTGTCCTGGGGAACATAATCAGTTATGTCCCACGGGGACTCCAACGGCCCCTGATATATGAGCAGGTTCATCTTTTCACCCTTGCCCTCATTTTCATCCCCGCGAGCCTCGCGGCCAGGACGCTAGCGCGAGGATATTCAATAACGGGTGTTGTCTGGTCGGCCAGATCATACTGAAAGTCGTTCGGGAGAAATGTTGGGTTGTTGACAGGTGTCAGATCATAGGCCGATCCTCCCGATCCATAGTTTGTCCCGTCATTAGCTCGCCAGTCATAGAGAACAAGGACATCACTTTCCGTAAGGCCATGAACCCGGAGCCACTCTGTTGCTGTCAATTCTCCGTCATAGACATGTTCGGGAAGGCCTACATACGGCGCGGGAATCGCGTTGTGCAGGATGATGTGTCCGATATCTCCCTGAAAGGGTTGAACTGTTGGCCCCTCATAGCGCGAGCCAACAGACATGTAGGGCGTTGGCCCGGAGAATGTTCCGCCAAGCCCCGCAATAAAAACCCTTCTACCGCCGATGTATACAGCAACATTCGTCCCGTTCCAGGCCAGCGCGAATTGAAACGGCCCCCACTCGTCGG
>CBFGJU010000386.1:1386-2309 GCA_965649155.1 Caldifarciminota bacterium
CCAGTCGTATATATACTCCACCTGAACCACCTTTCGCTAATTTGAACAATTCTTAACAGACAGCCTCCATAGGTGACGAAATCCATAGCGTATTCGGTTGCTCCTGGGTAACGGGATGGGTTCAGAGCCATCCGTAGAAACATAGCATTCCAGGACAGCGGAGCTGGATAATATTTTGAGAGGTTCTGGTTCGTCCCGTTCAACCGAACCGCTTTACCAGCAAGGCGTGGATAAGCCATATCAGTGTCCTCCTATGGTTGGAAACGAGACAAACTTGAGGATCACTTGCAGAACAGCCAATGCCCCGAACGCCGTCCAGAAGCTTCTTTCCAGAAACCTTAGCCTGCGCTCGTGATCCTCTATATCCCGGCAGAGGCCGTTGCTGAGCCTTGTTTCTATTCTCACGAGCCGTTCAATGATCTCGCCGGTCTCATTTTTGCTCATGGCGTTCCCTCACTTCGCCGGTGGGCAGATTATCTCGTCGTATATGTGGATGCAGGAATCCACCTCAAGGACGATCTGGCCGACCAGTTCCCCGCCGGGGTCGGTCTTTTCCTGAACCTTCACCCGAAGGTTATACATCCCCAGGTTGTAGAAAAAGTCCCCCTGTTCGTTGGCGTTGAGGACGAACTTTATGGCGCTTGAGTTGACGATCGTCGCGAACAGGGTTCCATTGTTCGGCCCGCGCGCATCCAAGACAACCTCATACGCGTGACCGGCGGGCGGGTTCATCAGGTCCCAGTCCAGACCTTCCAAGATTATGTATATGTCTCGTCCCTTTGTTCCCCTGAGAATCCTTAGAATCTCCTTTTCACTGCAATTGCAAGCCATCAGAAGCTTACCTCCTTTTCATAGGGAGTCATATCGTGGCTGAAAACCGCGCGCAGGGGTTCCGAAACCAGGTTCGCGGTGGTGAACCTCAG
>CBFGJU010000386.1:2319-5738 GCA_965649155.1 Caldifarciminota bacterium
GGTCGCGCTCGTTCCCGCCTCGTCAGTGTTGCCAACAGAGTCTCGCACTCTTACTCTTATTTCCCCAACTGTTATTACAGGGAGCCATGTCGCGGTTATTTCCCAGGGGCCGTCCCCTGAAAACCTGGCCGATGGCTCAAGTATAACCCCGATGTTTTTCGTTTCATCCGGAGACAGTATCCTCGTGCCGAGGAGTTCAAAATCAGCAGGGGATGTCCTCGGGGTGTTCTTTCGGATGTGATACAACGAGCTCGGTATGTAGACATCCCATGATGGCCTCTCCTTTCCCCAGGGGTAGAACCGGAATTCCTCCGAGGCCCTCCTGAGCTCGTTCAGCACTCCCAGGTCGTTCAGGTCTATTGCCTGGGTTGTGAGCCTGCCCCTGAACCTGAATCCCCTCACGGGATCAATATATTTTCCGGAAAGCATCAGGGCGTCCGGCTGGCCCCAGAATGCCGGTTCCAGCTGGCTCTCAAGCCACCAAGGCGAGGATAGGGGATAATCAACCCACCCGCCGGCTCTCTGAAACGAAATGACCGGCGGGGTTCTGTGCGCGAGCCTGGTGATGTTGAGCTTCATCGTTTCCTCCACGGGCAATAGTGCGCGCTCATCCCTTGCCTCCCACACTTACCGGTATTAACCCCCTTCTGTCAAGGCGTCAGATTCTGCGCCATAGCGTTCTCAACATGGCTGAGAAGGGCTACTATAGCACGATAACCATAGGACGATTATGGTTATGTGCTTGTGCCATAATGGTTTTTGGAGAACTCCTTGACTGGCAAGGACTTGCATAGGGTTAGAAATGGGCCAGGTGAGTGGCCGGTGGACTTGATCGGCCGCGGGCTATCCATTATCATTATTATCTTCATGTTCAGGATAAGATTTCCGGTTATACGCGAGAGCGTGCCCGTGAGCAACAAGAACCTTCAGAAGGAGATAGCCGGGCTGGAGGAAGGCAAGAGGACAGGCTTCGCGCGGATAACGGTTGGCGGGAGCCGATATTATCTCTTCCTTGATAACGGGTTCTGCGTTGGCGGAGGCGTTGAGAGCGAAATTGGCAGGCGGCTTGAGTCTCCCTCCTCGGTGATGGAGGACCTGGAAAAGACCCTTCGGATGGAAAAGGGCGTAATGGATGCCTATGATGTGCACCCAGAGCTCGTCCACCAACTGCTGGGCTACTTCGCGGCCAAGACCGTTTCCGATGACCTGCCGGGCGAACTCCTGAATCTGAAGGAAATGGTAAAGAAGCTCCAGGCCGCGGGTTTTACCGGATTCATATGGGGACAGGGAAGGAGCGAGGTCGTGATATTCTTGTCTTTCGGCGAGATAGCCGGCATATTCGTTGACGGAGCGGCCGGGACAATGGAGCAGGCCTCGGAAGCCGTGGCCGAGTGCAAGGTTAGCATACAGAATACCGAGCGCGCGCTGGAGGCCGAGAGCCTCATATTCTCCAGGGAGATGAAGATAAAATTCCTGGAGGAGACATATTCAAAGGTCTACCAGATGATTCACAAGGCCTACAACGGCGCCGAGGGTTTTGAGCTTGTCATAAGAGAATCCATGATGGTTCACTCCGCGGATTGCCCGTTTCTCAATCCTTTCCTGGGAATCCTGGATGTGAGGGGTGGAAAGCTCAGAGTTGACCCAGGAGTTGATCCGGACGAGCTCGCGGCGCCCTTCTACAGGGCCCTGTGTGCGGGCGCAAAGGCATATCTCTCGGGTGACCCGGCCACCATGAAGGATGTCCTGACCTTCATAACCGAGAAGGCGCACGAGACGGGGATTGTTCTGAGATGAGGTGGGTGTTTGCTTTCCTGATGACCTGCTACCTGGCCCTTGGCGCGATGGTGGCTTGGGAGGGATACGCGATAAACCAGGAGAGGGCCAGGTCGCAGAAGAACCTTGAGGCCATAGCACTGATGACCCGTTTCCAGAGGTCCTCAACCAGGATGCAGGTCTTCCTGGAAAAATATCACATCCTGAATGAGTCGGTCTGGATGGAAAGGTTCAAGGTGGAGAGGGATATGGCCGATGACCTTGCCAGGTCAATAGCCCAAGGAAAGGGCGGTCCCGGCGCGTCGCTCCCGATAAGCTCCGACGACAGGGCGAAATTCGCCAGGAACTGGGACGAATACCTCGCCCTCGCGGACTCAGCCTTTGCTCAGCCAAAAACAAAAGCAAGGGAGCTCTATGTTGCCCGTGCGGCCCTCAGGCAGGAGGAAATGTGCCTTGTTTCCGAGAATACCATACAGAACATACTGCGGAGCAAGCCGCCCTTTGCATTCATGACCTGGATCAATCTCGCGCTCGCGGCGCTGGTTGTTTTACTTGGTATGGTGGCATTTCATCAGATGGTTGTCCTTCCGGCCAGGCGTCTGGCGAGGGAAGCGAGGCGCATCGCTGTTGGCGATCTGGAGGGTCCGGTGACAATGAGAGCCCCCGGAAGGCTTGGGGAAATAGCAGAGAGCCTTGAGGAGCTCAGGATGAACCTCATAGAGACCAGGGAGCAGGTCAAGCGTCTCATCTCCAGGAGGCCCGGCGCGGAGAGGTGAGACCCCAAGATTCCTGGAATATTACCGAAGAATTTCCCTATAAAATGAAGGCCTTGAACCCACATTGAGCCTGTCTCGCAATCATCTTTTCCATGTGTAGCAGAGTGTCTTTGTAGGCCCCACAAGGGCCCTCCAATACAAAGACAGGGCTAGCCGCTACGGGGTTCATCTCCCCTGATTTCTGCCTGCAATCAACCGATCTTCTGGTGGTGGAGATCTCGGCGTCTCATTCCAAGACCGGGAAAGCCTCACTCAGTTTTGTGATGCTTGATCCTCCATAAAAAATCCCGTATAAAATAGAGCTCATCCGGGGAGGCCCGGCGGCCGCTGGCACGAGCCAGAGGAAAGTCCGGACTCCAGAGGGCAGGGCGCCGGGTAACGCCCGGGGTTCCGGGGGGAGACCTCCGGGGCACGGAAAGGGCCACAGAAACCAGACCGCCCGAAAGGGCAAGGGTGAAACGGTGGGGTAAGAGCCCACCAGGCAGAGGGGCAACCCCTGCGCTGGCAACCCCCGCCCGGAGCAAGGCCAAATATGGGGGGACACGGGGCCGGCCCGGCCCCACGAACCCCCGGGTAGGCCGCAGGAGCGCGCGGGAAACCGCGCGCCAAGATAGATGGCCGCGAAAACAGAATCCGGCTTACGGGCCTCCCCGGAAACCACCCAAAGAAAATCGCAAGAGCGGCGATTTTCTTTGGGGCCCGGTGGGAAGGTCGTTCCTCATTTCCCCTTCCCGGTATGCGCTTTGCTTTCCAACCAGGAACGAGCCACCATATTCTCCCGCGCGAGCTCAAAATACAAAGCTACCCAAAACTCAGGAATGAGATCTGATGTAAAGCTACCGAAGAGCTCCGTGTCCCTTGTCCTGT
>CBFGJU010000387.1:0-15271 GCA_965649155.1 Caldifarciminota bacterium
GTGTCCCCGCCAAACTGGACCTCACAGCCATCGCCAATCTGATTCGCTGGGAGGCAGTAGCCTTGATAGGCCATGTAATAGAAGTTCCCATCCCTGTAAAGCTTGAAGCTTTTCCCCGCGAATCGCTCGTCCGGTTCCCACTCCTTGTAGCGCCCCTTTGTGTCCAACCAGTAGAACTTCTGCGCGACCAGGGACTCCTTCTGGCGTTTGCCGCAGGGTGGTTCCTCCGGTATCACGAAAACGAGGACTGTGTCCGGAATTATCCAGACCCTGGCGGTGTCCTCCTGCCAGATGACCTGCCAGCACTTGTTCCTGTGGAGAACCCACTCGCGGCCCTCCCTGGCATAGACCTTGTAATAGACCATGTCCTTCAGGGTGTCATCCTTCTCGGTGCCAGAGGTGTCTATGTAGGTAAGGATGGCCTGTCTGAGGAACTGGCCGGTTGGATAACCGCAATCCGAGCCTCCGGTCTTCTGGGAGACCAGCAGTAAAAGACAAGCAAAATGGCTCACCCGATAATTTTAATGTATGGAGTCAGGGGTTTTCCAGCGCGAGAGGGTGCGGGGATCATTCACCCGGATGGCCTCAGAATGGTTTAACTTAAATTAAACCCAGGTTTTAGTTTCCCCGATCTTTGCCCATGATCAATCTGGCTCCTGATGTCAATTTCAGGGTGTCAAGACCAGACCGGGAGGGGTTCACTTAAAGATTTACGGCCTTGATCCGCCATCAACGCCTGCGGTATATTATCCGTGTGAGCGAGGACAGCAAGAAGACTTTCAGGGAGCTCTGGAGCGCGGAAGGCACTGCGGCTGAGAGGGCAAAGAGGATCATGGAGGAGATAGGAGAGGATGCGGCCAGGATAGCTCAGGATGAACTCGGCATCCCATTCTCTCTTTTTCAGCGCGCTGGCGTGGTAGGCCCGGAGGAGAGCCTGATAATCCCCGGCGGCGAGTTTTACATTCCCTTTGAGATCAAGGTTGAGCCCGGAGGCGAGCTGGTCGTATCCCCGGGCACGGTTCTGCGCTTTGAATCCGAGGCTGGTATAACCTGCTATGGCCTCCTGAGAATGATAGGCAGTCCCGAGAACAGGATAAAGCTCATGCCTCAGGACGAGGCCAGGGGCTGGGCCGGAGTGCGCCTGGAGGGATCGGAGACCTGGGGGTCCATACTCTCCCTCTGCGAGATATCCGGCGCCCTCGGAGTCGTCTACCCCGGCGAAAAGACATCCTTTGGTGGGGGCTTGGTTGTCGCGGACACAAAGATAATCAAGGTTCACAACTGTCACTTCAAGAGATGCAAGGCCGACTACGGCGGCGGCATGATGGTCGCGGGGACCGTTGACCTTGAGATAATAGGCAACACATTCCTTGAGTGTTCAGCCAGGGTTGGTTCCGGCCTGGCTCTTGCCGAGTGCGTGGGCGTCCTTCTTGAGGCCAACAAGATATACAACAACCGATCCGAGGAGACCGGTTCAACCGGCGCGGGCGCGATGATCACGGATTCCCAGAACATCCTCTTCACGAAGAACGACATCCGCGGCTGTTCATCCGGCGCCGGCGCCGGCATAATGGTTGTTGACTCGCAAAAGGTTTTCTTTGACGAGAACCTCTTTTTCCAGAACGCGACAACCGATGAGGCCGATGGCAATGGCGGGGGCCTGGCAGTTGCTGGCTCAAAAAGCCTTGAGATAACGAAGTGCCGATTCCTGGGCAACTCAGCGGCCAGCGGCGCGGGGATGGTAATAATGCGTTCAGCAGATGTGAGAATAGCCGATTGCATCCTGGTGGAGAACTCGGCGGCCGGAGCACAGGAATCCGCCGGAGGCGGAGCGTTTTTCGGGGATGTCTCTGATCTCAGGCTTGAGCGTTGCAGGTTTGAAAACAACATGGCCTCGGTGGGGGCTGGCTTTTCCGCTTTTGGTTCCCCGCGCATCGCTATAGTTGGCAATGTCCTTTCCGGCAATATGGCCAGAAGGGGCGGTGGTGGCGCGGCCTTATACGAGTGCGCGAACGCGCAGATTGAGGACAATGATTTCCTTGCCAACTCGGCATATCAGGGCGCGGGCCTTCTCGTCAATTCCTGTCCCAGGTCAACCGTAAAGCGCAATCGCTTCAGGGCGAACCAGACAGGGCCAAAGGAGGAATCCGTTGGTGGCGCCGCCATAATTATTGACTCAAAGAGGCCCATGATAACCGAGAACGAGTTCCGCGAGAACATATCAGTGATAGCCGGCGCGCTGATGCTCTCCGCGTGCAAGAACCCGGTCGTCCGGGCCAATCACTTTGCCGGCAACTCCGGCGTCGCGGGGATAGTCGCTTTCTCCGAGTGCGAGGGCGGGAGGATGGAGAAGAACAGGTTCAGGGCCAACGAGGTGATGACCGAGGGGATCGTTCTGAAGAGCGATTCAGATATAGCCGAGACGGATAACACCTACCAGGAATGAGATCGCCCGCCGGTTGCCATTTGCCAGTTTTCAGTCAGAGCCGGAAACCCGCAGGCCACGCTGATGTTCGTTCGTGTAGCCCAGGGCCTGTCTTGGTGGCAAACGGATACCATCTGCGCTCTGAGCCAGTCGGTTCCTCCCTGAACCCGTTATCCTGGATGGATTCGTAGTGCTTCTCGCCCTGATCTTCTCCCAGATCGTCATTCAGCCCCACTCTGAGGTCTCCACAGGCATGTTCGCTAAGAACGAGCAACATCGGGGCGGCTGGGCTTTTTTCAAGGTCGGCGCTGAGGTCGTCAGGTTCGGAGGCATTGGACTCGTTGCCGGGGGCTGGACAGGGGTCCTGACGAAGGAGGGCCAGGGTATAATCCAGTTCGCGCCGTGGTGGGCTGATTACTGCGGCTATGTGGGTTTGCAGAGGGGAGACCTCGGTCTGAGGCTTGAACATGCCTGTTTTCACAGGGTTGACACCTTCGTGGAGCGCTCCCTCTACTGGAACTGCATAAGGCTATACTGGGAGGGTAGCCGAGGGCCTTTCTGGCTCTTTCTCTCCGGCTCTTTCTACATAAACGACAAGGACATGTATTGGCTTTCCATGGGGGCGGACTACGCGAACGACCTTACCTGGGAGGCTGAATACAGCCCTCTACCGTATACATTCGTGAGGTTCTGGAACTTCACTGGCGTTGGACTGAACTATCGGCGCTTTCACATTGGAACCGAGATTGACGCGGGCGTCCTTTTCACGAGGGATGACACGCGACTGCGTTTCTATATAGGCTGGCGCCCCTATGACCGCAACGAGCACCGGCCCACGGAGGCTTTCCTCGCGGGCCTGAGGTTCGGTTTCTGAATACGGTAAGACATGCGATCTCTCGTCCGGATGGCCTCAAAATGCCACAAGGTAATGCCAGATTTTATCTCCCAAGATTTTTGCCCCCTAATCGGTTAACCCGGCAGGTGGTTTTGATCTCAGGATTTCAAGCCCAGGCCGGGAAAGGCTCACGAATAAACCTATTCCCACACCCCCGGTATCACGGCCCCGCAATCCGGACAACTCCCCCTCTTCAGCCTGTTCTGGCTCACGGAGAACCAGTATCGCCTTATCAGGGTGGCCCCGCAGGATGGGCAACGAGTGTCCTCAAGCCCCGACATGTTCCTGTTCCCCGGATATATGAAGGCGAGGCCCTCATCCATTCCTATCTCCATTGCCCTCGCCATTGACTCTGCCCCGGTTGGCGGTATTTCCCTTACCCTGAACGCGGGGTAGAAGCCAGAAACATGCCAGGGAGTTTCCGGACCCAGCTCTCGTGAGATGAACCTTGCTATGCTCGCGAGCTCTTCGTCCGAATCGTTCACCCCCGGAACCAGGAGCGTTGTCACCTCAACCCAGACGCCCATACGCTTCATGAGCCGCATGGCGTTCATAACCGGCAAAGGCCTTCCGCCTGTCCATCTCTGCATGGAGGCCTTATTCGTGAATTTGAAATCAACATTCGCGGCGTCAAGCAGTCCCTTAAGTTCCAGCAATGGCCGTGGGTTTATGAACCCGTTCGTGACCCAGATGTTTTTCAGGCCCTCCTTCTTCGCGAGCCTCATGGTGTCCAGGGCATACTCGTAATAAACCGTTGGCTCGGTATAGGTGTAGCTCAGCGATGGGACGCCTTCTCTCAGCGCGGCCCCCACTATTTCCTCCGGGGGCACGGACTTTTCCGCCAAACGGGCCATCCTCTCCGGCTCAAGGACGGGAAGCTGGCTTATCTCCCAGTTCTGGCACCACTGGCAGGATAGATTGCACCCCGGCGCGGCAACCGAGAGGCTCTCCGAACCTGGCAGGAAATGATAAAGCGGCTTTTTCTCTACAGGATCAATGTGCGCGGCAATGAGAACCCCGTAGTTCAGGCTAACGAGCTCGCGGCCTCTTGCCTCCCTCACACCGCACAGGCCCCTTTCGCGCTCGGTTATCCTGCATGAATGCGGACAGAGATTGCATGTCACCACGCCATCTTTTTCCCTGAAAAAGAGCGCTTTTTTGATCATATAAAAAGGCACCCTCGCACCAAAAACCACCCTTCAGGAGGACGATGACAACCGCAGGGGCTTGCCCCTACTTGAGATCAAAGATGTAATCCACCTCAAAGACCTCTTCCTTCTCCGTGTAATACCTCCAGGACTTGATGTTGGCTATGGCCGCGTTGTCCAGGGCTACCGAGCCCGAGCTCGCGACCACCTCAACCCTGTCCACTACACCCTTTGCCTTGAGATACACCCTTAGCGTTGTTGTCCCGGATTCCCAGTTTTCCTTCGCTGATTTTGGATAGGAAAGCTCCTGTTTGTCCTTTATCTCCACTCCGGAGGGTTTCCTCACCTTTGTCGTGACCTGGGCTATGGCCGGAGGCATTGGCGGTTTATCTCCTACCTGTATCTCAGGGGTTGGGGCCTTCAGACCGCCAGTATATATCCCACCAGCCTCTGGCAGTTGCGAACCAATGAGGAACTGGAACGCGATCGTCCCGGTGTCCGTGACATCTGCTTTGCCGAAGACCCAGGACTTCGCGCACGCGACCGCCGCGTTGTCAAGTATCTTTGATCCGGACGAGCTGTCAACCTTTGCCGCGGTCACTGCCCCTTCCTTTGAGACAACCACCTGAACCTTCGTGGTTCCCTGGATAGACTTGGCCAGAGCCTCCTTTGGATAATCAGGCGTGGGGTTCTTTACCTTCTTGCGCACAGCAATGGCACCCTTTAGCGCCACCTTGACGAAACCCGTCTTCTTCATCTCCGCGGATTCGTCGCCAAGGTCAAGAGATGGCTTCTGAGTGCCAAGTCCGCCTATGTCCGTTCCCCCGAGGCCCGCTAGCCCGGAGCCTATTATGAATTGAAAAACAGCGATGCCGGTGTCCGATTTTTCCGATTTGGCAAACTCCCAGGATTTGACGCACGCGACCGCCGCGTCGTCCAGCACCTTTGATCCGGACGAACTGTCCACCTTCGCCAGTGTCACCGTCCCCGCCTTTGAGACCACCAGGCGCACCCTCACGGTTCCCTGAACCGAATTGTCCAGGGCCTCCTTTGGGTATTCCGGCGATGGATTCTTCACCTTCTTGCGCAGAGCCACCGAACCCTCAAGCGTGACTTTGACCGTGCCGGCCTTCTGCGCGTCCAGCTCAACCGAGAGCTGGGACAAGATAGCCAGCGTCAAAAGATAACATGACATAGTCTAATTATAAGGTCTTTGCGCGTTGCAATTTCAAGCTGAAAAGATCACCCGAAATGCCTTTCGCGGGTTTGGTCTTGACGCGCCAAAATCGCTACTATGAGACGGGTTGATTGCAGGCGAAAATAGTGAAGTCCAAAACATGACTTTATCCTGGTGCATTTTTAGGCCATCCTGGGAAAGGATGAGCAGAAAATCCCCCTTGTGGCCCTTTTCCGGATAGTGGTTTTCCGAGGCCCCCTCGTGGTTGAATTACCACATAGTATTGGTATATAATAAATTCATGTCGTTCAGGATAGAAGACCTTGAGAGGACCGGAGACTACCTCTGGACAATAAGCCCGGACAAGGTGCGGGGAATGAATGTTCCAGCACTCATATACGCGTCCGAAAAGATGCTGAGCCATATCCTCTCTGACAATGCTCCCCAGCAGGTGATAAATGTAGCGCGCCTTCCGGGCATAGTGAAGGCCTCAATAGCCATGCCGGATATTCACTGGGGATATGGGTTTCCCATAGGTGGGGTCGCGGCCTTTGACATGAAGAAGGGGATAATCTCCCCTGGTGGGGTCGGCTATGACATCAACTGCGGCGTCCGGCTCCTGGCCACCGGGCTCAGCCTTAAGGATGTCAAACCCAGGCTGGAGAAGCTGGTGGAGAAGATGTTCGCCCTGGTTCCCTCAGGCGTGGGTTCAACTGGCCAGATAAACCTGCACGAGCGCCAACTTGAGGAGGTTGCGATTCGTGGAGCCGAATGGGCTGTCATGGAGAGGGGTTTTGGCTGGGACGAAGACCTCCTATACATAGAGGAGGGTGGCTGTATGGAGGGAGCTGATTTTGATGCTGTCGGTTCGCATGCCCGTGAGCGCGGCGCGCCCCAGCTCGGAACCCTCGGAAGCGGAAATCATTTCCTTGAGATACAGGAGATAGACGAGGTCTATGACGCCGGAGCCGCGAGCGCGCTTGGCCTTGAGAAGGGAATGATTACCATTATGATCCACACCGGCTCAAGGGGATTCGGCCACCAGATAGCGGATGACTACATAAAGTTAATGAAAGCCGCGATGCGCAAATACGGAATGCAGGTTCCGGACACACAGCTGGCCTGCGCTCCCATTGATTCACCTGAGGGCAAGAAATACTTCGCCGCAATGGTTGCCGCGGCTAATTACGCCTGGGCCAACAGGCAGATAATAACCCACAGGGTCCGCGAGGCATTCTCCGCTGTCATGCTAAAGCCAGCAGAGGATCTTGGCCTCTCCCTGATCTACGATGTGGCCCACAACATAGCTAAGAAAGAAGAACACCTTGTCAACGGCAAGAGGGTGAAGCTCGTGGTGCACCGCAAGGGCGCGACCAGGGCCTTTCCCGCTGGCCATCCGGATCTCCCTGATAAATACCGGAAGATTGGCCAGCCTGTTCTCATACCCGGAGACATGGGCAGATATTCCTTCGTGCTCGTTGGCCAGCCCGGAGCAATGGAATCCGCTTTTGGATCGACCTGCCACGGAGCCGGCAGGGTTATGTCCAGGGCAAAGGCAACCAAGAGCACCACCCCGGCCTCGGTCAAGAGGGCTCTCTCCGAGAGGGGCATTCTCGTCCGCGCGCACACTGACGCTACCCTTACCGAGGAGCTTCCGGAGGCATACAAGGATGTCGCTGATGTGGTGGAGGTTGTCCACAACGCTGGCCTCGCGAGGAAGGTCGTCAGGATGCGACCTATTGCGGTGATAAAGGGGTAGGGGGTTTCTTTCGGGGAGCCTGAATTTAACAACAGGAGCTCCGTCGGACCGCCTTTCACCTCCAAAAGCGCTTGCGCCCCCCCGCGTTCATGGCGTATATTATAAGCCTCGCGATGAAAAGGGGAATTCTGTTTTTCGCCCTCACGGCTCTGGCGTGCCAGAGGGGAGATCCTGTCCAGATAGGACTTGATTACCTGACCTTGATTGAGGAGGGCAAATACGACCAGGCCTATGACCTCATAGACAAGATATCCAGGGAAAACACCACGAGGGAGGATTTCAGGAAATACTGGGAGGATCAGGAGCTCAAATACGGCAAACCATACAAACACGAGGTTGTTGAGACGGGCACGGACAGCGGTATGATAGTCATAGACTACTACTGGTATTACCACCCGCCGGAGGACACACACTTCTACGAGCCAATGAGGAGCTATCGGCTCAAGCTCAAGAGGGACTTCCAGGGCTGGAGGGTGAAGTTCCGCAAATACAAGATAATAAAGACCCCTCGCGCCGCGAAAGAACCGGGGCCTCTTGAAAAAAGCGGAAACTGCCCGGCAGTTTCCGGGGAGGAGATTCCCGCCACCTCCTTGAACGAGACCACGGGGCGCCTGAACAACCGCACCCTTTCTTTTGTTTAGTCTGTCGGTGATGAACAGGGAAGACCTGCTTAGAGAGCTGTCCCACTTGCCAGAAAGCAAGCGGCAGGCATTCACCGACCAGGAGCTTGATCTGATATCAGGCCTGATGACGGCCCTGGTTGAAACGGGACAGCCCCAGGTAGACATAAGAAAGATAAGCGAGGGCGAACGCTACACCTACTTGTTCATCGTGGTCGCGCAGGACTGGGCCGGAATGCTGGATGCTGTCTCCGGCATAATCCACGAGAGCGGCCACAACATCCAGTATCTCACCGCAATGACCAACTCTTCCGGCAGGCTCGCGCTCATAATGATCGTCCTCGCCCTGACGCCAAAGGAAGCCAGGAGGTTTGAGACCCAGAAATCCGAATTTGTCTCACTCCTGAAGATGGCCGCGCAGGGCGGTCTTTCAATAAAGAGGATGGTCACCATAGGCGCGACCAAAATAAGGGTTTTCGGAGCTGTCCTCCGGGAGCTCAGGTTCAAGGCTTCGCCTCAGGAGCTCGCGGAGATAACCGCTCCAGGCGGAGAGCTTGAGCAGTTCATAACCACCAGGTCAGAGCCTTATCTTACCGAGCGTTTTCCGGGCGACCTTGCCCTCCTGATACTCACACAGCACCGCTTTCAGAAGGCCGTGAAGGAAGCGGGCGCTGTCCAGGTCAAGGTTTCCAATATAAAGACCTCAAAGGAGCACCTGACAGGCATAACCGTTGCCGGTCTTGACCGGTTCCTCTCCCTTGACGCTGTTTTGGACGCTGTGAGGGAGTTCACCCCTGATTACAAGCGCAAATATGACAAGGAGTTTGTCACTGAGGATGGTATTTCCGTTGTCAGGGTTGAGATAACCGACGCTGATTACAACCCGCTTTCCGCCGAGGATTGTCTCGCTCTTGAGAACTTCCTGCGGACGCGGCTTGAGGAATCCCGGACAAAACGGCGAGATCTCAGGCTGAAGTCCGGCGCTGAGCTCATCGGAAGGATACTGGTTCCCAGGTTGATAGAGGAAACCGAGATAACCGGAAGACCTCAGCTTCTGATACTTCCTGAGGGCATGGAGGAAGGGGTCGCGCAGTTCAGGATGATCCTGATAAACTCCGGCGAGGATTTTTCTGACCAGATAAGACGCAGGCTGGATGAGATTCGCGGAGTTGTGGTATCAAGCCTGAAGGTTAGCCCAGCAAGAGACAAGAATATCTGCCTTTTTGCCCTTTATGTGGATACCTCATACCTTGATTCGGAGGAGGAGATCTACGGAGCTATAAAGATGGCTGTCCAGGAATTTCTCCCGGATATCAGGGACTTTGACGAGGGTATGAGGCGGATGGGGGTTGAACGCCTGAGACGCATAACCGAAATAGTGGCAGAGAGAGGAATAGGCCCGCGCTTCGCTAAACGCGTTTTCTACGGAATGGATGATGCCTACAGGGTCACAACACCTCCGGAGGAGATAGCCGAGGAGATAGTCTTTGTCCAGGATATCCTGAACAGGTTCCTGTCAAGGGGAGAGATCGTTGCCGATTACATCGCCCACGGCGAGTCCTATCTTTTCGGAATAGCAGGGCCGCGGGGACTTCTTTCCCTGGAGCCTTTTGTGGAGCTTTTCAAGCCATATGATCCCATTTTTACGGGCCTGGAGATGATGGGGGTTAACATATATCTTTTCAAGCTAAGGAAAACAAGAGATGTTAAGCCGAGAGTGCTTTTGAAGGAGATGAGACAGAAGGAGGCACTAAGATGAAAACGACCATATCCGTTATCAAGGCAGACATAGGCGGTTATGTAGGACACTCAAGCATGCACCCAGCGTTGATTGAGAAGGCGGAGGAGATGCTCAAGAAGGCAAGGGACGCAGGCCTGATTCTGGATTTCTCCGTTCTCAGGGTCGGGGATGATCTTGACCTGGTCATCACCCACGCGAAGGGCGAGGACAACCCGAAGATCCACGGCCTTGCGTGGAACATCTTTGAGGAATGCACAAAGATAGCGAAAGAACTGGGCCTCTACGGAGCTGGCCAGGACCTCCTGGCAGATAGCTTTTCCGGCAATGTCAAGGGAATAGGGCCCGGCGTCGCCGAGATGACCATAGAGGAGCGTCCCTCCGAGCCCATCGTGATATTCTGCGCTGACAAGACCAGCCCGTCCGCGTGGAACCTTCCCCTGTTTGAGATGTTCGCTGACCCTCAGTGCACCGCTGGACTGGTTATAGACCCGAAACTGCATGACGGGTTTGTCTTTCATGTCCTTGATGTCTATGAAGGAGACCTCTTCAGCCTCGCGTGCCCGGAGGAGATGTATGACCTCCTTGCCATAATAAGCGGGACAGGCAGGTATGTGGTCAAGGAGGTCACCAAGCGTGATGGAACCCCCGCGGCCTCAGCATCTGTCCAGAAACTGAACTTCATAAAGGGAGAGTATGTGGGAAAGGATGACCCGGTTCTCATAACTCGCGGACAGAGCGGTTTCCCGGCAATAGGCGAATTGCTTGAACCCTTTGCCAGGCCACACCTCGTTGACGGCTGGATGAGGGGAAGCCACATAGGCCCACTGATGGCCGTCCCGTTCCACCAGGCCAACCCATCCCGTTTTGACGGCCCCCCCAGGGTCATAGCCGCTGGCTACCAGCTCAGGAACGGCAAGCTGGTTGGGCCGAGGGACATGTTTGATGACCCCGCGTTTGACCACGCGAGGGCTGTCGCGACAGAGATGGCCAACTACATGCGCAGGCAGGGCATATTTGAGCCACACAGATTGCCCGAGAAAGAGATGGAATACACCACCCTGCCGCATGTTCTCAAGCGTCTGCAGTCAAAGATGAGGGGAACGAAAGCCCCGAAGAAAAAGAAGGGAAAGTAGAAACAGATGGAAGAGATACCCCTTTCCGAATTCAGGAAATATGTGGCAGAGGTCGCGGAGAGGGAGATAGCCCCGCGGGCCGCGGAGGCCGACAGGACAGAGACATTCCCCTGGGAGAGCTGGAAGGCCCTTGCCGACAACGATCTCCTCGGCGTGAACGCGCCCCCGGAGTTCGGCGGAATGGGCCTGAGCAATCAGCACTACGCGACCATGATAGAGGAGATAACCAGGGCAGACCCGTCTGTCGCGGTGACCGCGGCTGTTCACACAGGCCTGGTTATCTACATGATAGATACCTTCGGAAACCCTGAGCAGAAGTCCAGGTATCTTCCGGGCCTGATAAGGGGCCAATTGCTCGGAGCGTTTTCCCTCTCCGAACCGAACGCCGGTTCTGATGCCGGAGCAATAAAAACCACCGCGAAAGAGACCACAGAGGGTTTTGTCCTCAACGGGTCCAAGATATTCTGTTCCTCCGGGAACATCGCTGACATCATCATCACCTTCGCTGTAACAGACCCGGAGCTAGGCAAGAAGGGCATATCCGCGTTCCTTATTGACAAGGATACTCCCGGTTTTTCTGTTCCCAGGCTGGAACACAAGCTTGGCTGGCGAGGTTCCCCGCTCGCGCAATTGGCCTTTGACGACGCGCTTATACCCAAGGGGAACATGCTTGGAGAGCGAGGCGCGGGCATGAAGCTGGCTTTCGCCGCGCTTGACACGGGAAGGGTTGGCATGGCCGCGATGGGCACCGGCATCATAGCCGAGGCCCTTCACCTATCGTCGGAATATGCGAAGGAGCGAAAGCAGTTCGGCCAACCCATAGGTTCGTTCGGCGCTGTGGCTGACATGATAGTCGGGATGGCCGTGAACCACGAGGCCGCCCGACTACTCACCCTGAACGCCGCGAGGCTCAAGGATGAGGGAAAGAGGTTCACGAAAGAGGCATCCATAGCCAAGCTATTCGCGACCGAGGCCGCGATGCGCGCGGCCATAGACTGCATCCAGGTCTTCGGCGGATACGGCTACACCACCGAGTATAAGCCGGAGCGGCTGTTCCGGGACGCAAAGGCCCTTTCAATCGTTGAGGGGACGAACCAGATCCAGAAGATACTCATAGCCAGGGAAATCCTGGGGAGGCTATAAGGGTAGCCAGAATCGGCTCCTCATAAGGAGCGGCATTGCTGTCCTGTTTGAAGGGCAAACTGGATGTAGTCTATAATTTATTTGTGCCGAAAGCCTTCCCCGAGCAGAAACAAAACTATTTCTCCCGGAGGGAAAAGGTTCTCGGTCAGTTCATGACACCCGCGGCCGTTGCCGAGTTCATGGTGAGGTTCTCGCTTTCCAGCCTTGACCAGCAACCAGCAACAGCATGTGATCCAGCCTGTGGGGACGGCATATTTCTCAGGACGCTTGAGGAAGCCAGAATCCTGGCTGTTGGAATTGATATTGATCCCATGATTGTTGACGAAAATCCGTTTAACGACAGGATCACGGTGGGCAATGGCCTTCTGTTTCAGCCAGAAGGAACCTTTGATCTGGTGATAGGCAATCCGCCGTTTTCTTCAAAATATGGCAGGGTAAAAGATCCGGATCTTCTGAGTTCCTTCGCCATGGGCCAGGGCAGAAAGAGTCAAGCAATTGAAATACTCTTCCTGGAAAAGTTCGTGCGCCTCGCCAAACCCGGCGGTGTTGTAGCGATAATCCTGCCGGAAGGGGTCTTTGCCAGCCTGGGCCTTGTCTATGTAAGGAGGTGGGTTTTATCCCTCTGTGGGATACTTGGAGTTGTGAGCCTGCCTGCCAAATTATTTCACAAAGCCAATGTTAGTGTTTCGGTTCTGTTTCTAAGAAAGGGCACTCCCGTTCCGAAGAGCTTTCTGGGAATAGCTGATGAAGTGAGCGATTTGCGATGCCTTCTTTTGGATTACCAGGAACATAAGGCCAACAGGAAACCCTGGACAGAATTTATTAAACTGGACGAGACAACATTCCTGCCCAGGCATTTCAGCGGCCCTGGCTCCAACGACGGTATCCTCCTGTGGCAGGTTCTCTCCGAGGCCAGGTCCGGAGCAACCCGGTATGGACAGGAGAGAAAGTTTTCAAATACTGGTATCCCCTACATTGGAGCTGTTAACATAACGAGAAACGGCATAGACCTGGGGAGGAGGCGTCTTTTCGTTGAGCCTGGCTCACCAATGGACATCCCAGCCGCTCGTGTCAGGGCTGGAGATGTCCTTTTTGTCCGGGTGGGTGCGGGTTGCATAGGCAGGGCCGCGGTTGTCCCGCCAGAGCTTGAGGGCACAATAGCTGATGACTGGCTTTACATCCTTAGGCCAAAACCTGGAATTTCTAGCCGGTGGCTCGTTGATCAGTTTTACACGGAATCGGCCAAAAGCTTCATCCCCACCTTCAAAAGGGGAACCGGAACGCCGACCATCCCGAAATCGGTCTTGTTGAGGATGATGGTGCCGGAACCTTCAGACAACAGGGGAAAACAATGATCGCGGATCCAGGGGAAGAGAAAGTTCTGGTCAAATTTTCCCTGATTGGTCCGCAGATACGGAAGTATAAGATAAATCAATATTTGTGGGCAAAGGTAACATGAGAGAGCTCCTCAACACCGCCATCCGCGCGGCCCACGCCGGCGGCCGGGTCCTCATGCGGGGGTTCGGCACGCTGAGGCTCGGAGACGCGGAGGACAAGGGCCCGACCGATATCGTGACCGAGTGGGACAGGGCGTCCGAGTCAGAGATAGTCCGTGTCATAAGCGAGGCTTATCCGGATTCGCACTTTCTCGCGGAGGAGAAGGGCGAGTTCGGAAGGGGCGATATGGTCTGGATAATAGACCCCCTGGATGGCACGAAGAACTATTACCGAGGCCTTCCGGTCTTCGCGGTCTCGGTCGCTCTGGCTGTTGGCGGCGAGATAGTCCTCGGGGTTGTCCACGATCCCGCCAGGGATGAGAGCTACACTGCAATCAAGGGCCAGGGCGCGTTCTGCGGCATGAGAAGGCTCCGGGTCTCGGAGAAGCGCGAGCTCGCGGGCAGTTTCCTGGCTACAGGTTTCCCTCACAGGAGAAAAGAGGACACGGACGCCTATCTCGCGATATTCAGAAGGTTCTTCAGGGATGCGCTATCTATACGGAGGCTTGGCGCCGCGGCAATTGACCTCGCGCATCTGGCCTCCGGAATCTACGATGGGTTCTGGGAATTCCAGCTCTACCCGTGGGATGTGGCCGCTGGTTATCTCCTGGTCAAAGAGGCGGGGGGTGCGATGACGGATTTTGGAGGGCAGGAAAACTTCCTAGTACCCTCGTCCGTTCTGGCCGGGAACCCCTGGATTCACGAACAGATGCTAAAAGCGATAAAGGAAGTGATGGGTTGATATTCGCCGACCAGGAAACCCTTTCCAGGATAAGGCTTCAGTCCGCGACATACGCCGCGCTTGATACCGAAACCACAGGCATTCACCCCTGGGCTGACAGGATAGTTGAGATAGGTATTGTTCGTTGGAGAAAAGACGGCCGGGCCGCGGAGTTTCTTGACAGGATAAACCCTGAGATCCCGATAAAACCTGGCGCAGAACGCGTTCACGGCATATCATCGGAGGAGCTGGCGAAGGCCCCGCGTTTTCGGGATATATCCGTGGACATTGCCGAGGCCCTGGCCGGCGCGGTTATCATCGGGCACAGGGCCTTGTCCTTTGACATGCCTTTCCTGAACATGGAGATGGCCCGCTCAGGCATGAGGCCGCTGAACAACATCGTCATAGACACCAACCTCCTGGTGAAAACCTCCCTCATACCAGGGGAACGCCGAGACCTCTCGTCCCTGGCCAGGGCAATGGGTGTGAGAGAAGGCGAGCGCCACAGGGCCTTGGAGGACGCGAGGCTTGTCCTCAGGGTCTGGCTCGCCCTCCTTGACCGGTTCGCGGAATACGGAAAGGAAACCCTCCTGGACATCCTGCCCTATTTCAGGGCGAACCTCTATCCGCCATCTGTTATGGAGATATTCAGGGCCGCGAGAGGTCGCGACGGGGTTGCTGAGATAACCTATCCTTCTGGAAGGCGCACTGACAGGAGGCGCGTCTGCCCGATCTATTACCGAAAGGGCGCGCTGGTTGCCCTGGACGAGGATGGAACCATAAAAACATTCAAGCGAGGCCCCTGAAAAATCCCTATTTGGCCTTCATTCTCAGAGGGGTTTCACCACAACAGAAAGGCCTGATAGGGCACCCACAAGGGGTGCCCCTACACCTAAAACCATTATCCGGGGAGGATTCCCGGCCGTTTGCGGGTTTGGAAAACTCTCTTACCGAACTGAAAGTCTCCAAGCGTAGCGTAGGAGAGACCTTCGGTCTCGCCTGGGAAGGAATTT